>JBIIDI010000149.1:0-3401 GCA_044238425.1 Ilumatobacteraceae bacterium | reverse complement strand
ATCAACCATTTGTGGCGCGACTAGCGCCACAAATGGCATGAACACGTTTGTGGCGCGATTAGCGACACAAATGGCATGAACACGTCTGTGGCGCGACTAGCGACACAAACATGAACGCGTTCATGGCGCGACTGAACGGCTGCGGTGCACGTCGAGTGCGAGAGTGACGAGTAGTCGGGCGCATTCGTCGCGCCGCGACCACACCGCATCGTGACCCGCGGCAAGTCGCGCGACGTGTGCGGCCCGCACACTCGTCACGAGCTCCTCCTGGCGTGACGGCGGAACGACGAGATCATCGGTCGTCACGAGCACCGCCGTCGCCACCTGCAACGACGGCGCCCATTGCCGCGAATCGAAGTCGCCGATCGCGCTGCCCGCTTCGAGGATCATCCGCCAGTCGTGACGACCCATCTGACGTACCGCCCACTCGGCCATCTCCGCGGTGCGCTTTTGCAGGAACGCCCGCTCGGTCACCCACGTGCGCATCTGCGAACCGACGAGTCGTGAGATGCGGGCGAGCACCGCCATGCCGAGGAAGTTGCGCCGCTCGACGTTCGACCCGGCGAAGTATCCCGCGGTCGCTGCGAGGACCATGCCGCGCACGCGCCGAGGATGACGTCGGGCGAGCAATTGGGCAACGGTGCCGCCCATCGAATAGCCGACGACATAGAACGACTCGACGCCGAAGTCGTCGGCGAGCGCAACGACGTCGTCGGCGCAGTCCTCGAGGCGGAAGCGGGATCGTGTGCGCAAGCCCCGCGAGTGACCGCGCAAATCGGGTGCGAGCACCCGGAAGTGCTCACCGAAGGCGGTGTAACACGGGTACCAGTTGAGATCGGCCGACGCGGTCCAGCCGTGCAGTGCAATGAGCGTGGGGGCGTTCGTCGGGCCGGGAACCTCGCGCACGAACGTCGTGCCGCGTCCCGTCAGTTCGACGTCGTGCCCCGTGGGAAAGCCACCCGATGCGGGCGTCGTGCGCACGATCGGCATGGTGATGCGACCTGCGACGAGCCGTTGACCGCCGTCAGGACGGGACGTCGACGGACAGGACGCGCACCGACAGCGTCTTGCCGTTGGGAGCAGTGAAGGACACGGTGTCACCTGCCGACGCACCCATGAGGGCCGAGCCGACCGGGGACGTGGGGCTCATGACGCTCACCTTCGGATCGGAGGGCTTTTCCTCGACGTGGCCGATGACGTACTTCTCCGCCATCGACTCGGGATCGCCGTCGTAAAGAATGGTGACGACGACTCCGACACCGACGCGGCCGTCGGCGACGGGCTCGATGATCTCGGCGTTCTCGAGGATCGACTCGAGCTGGCGGATGCGCCCCTCCATGTGACCCTGTTCGTCCTTGGCGGCGTGGTAGTCGCCGTTTTCCTTGAGGTCGCCGAGCTCGCGTGCCCGCTCGATCTTGCCGGCGACTTCGATGCGGCCGCGCGTCGTGAGATCCTTCAGTTCGGCGCTCAGACGATCGAAAGCGCCGCGCGAAAGCTGATGCGTTGGCATGCGCGAAACGCTAGCGGTGCTGCGGTACGGCCCGGGACCCGAGCCGAGATGTCGTGCGTGCGTACGCTTGACGTCGTGGCACGAGCACATCGAGTGGCAGTCATCGGCGGCGACGGAATCGGGCCGGAGGTGATCGCCGAGGCGTTGAAGGCAGTCGCAGCGACGGGAGTGGTACTCGACACCGTGTACTTCGATCTCGGTGGCGCGCGGTATTTGCGCGACGGTGAAGTTCTCTCCGACGACACGTTGAACGACCTGCGCAACGTTGATGCCATCCTCCTCGGCGCGGTCGGAACGCCCGACGTGCCGCCGGGAGTCATCGAGCGCGGCTTGCTGCTGAAGATGCGCTTCGGTCTCGACCTGTTCGTCAACCACCGTCCCTTCGTCGGCGTCGCCCCGGGTCACGAGCGTGGCCACGACTTCATCGTCATCCGCGAGAACACCGAAGGTTCGTATCTCGGCGAGGGCGGGTTGTTGCGCAAGGGCACGCCGCACGAGGTGGCGACGCAGGGCAGCGTGAACACGCGCTTCGGTGTCGAGCGTTGCGTGCGTTACGCGTTCGATCTTGCCCGCACCCGCGAGCGCAAGCACGTCACGCTCGTGCACAAGACGAACGTGCTCACCTTCGCCGGCGATCTGTGGCAGCGCACGTTTGACGTCGTCGCCGCCGACTATCCCGACGTCGGCACCGCGTACAACCACGTCGATGCCGCGTGCATCTACTTCGTGCAGGATCCGCATCGCTACGACGTCGTCGTCACCGACAACCTCTTCGGCGACATCCTCACCGACCTCGGTGGAGCGGTGAGCGGCGGCATCGGCGTCGCCGCCTCGGCCAACTTGAATCCGGCGCGCACCGGTCCGTCGATGTTCGAGCCGATCCACGGGTCGGCCCCCGACATCGCCGGCAAGGGAATTGCCAACCCCGTCGCCGCGATCCTGTCGGCGGCGATGATGCTCGAGCACCTCGGTGAACACGGGGCGGCCGCGCAGATGCGCCGCGCCTGCACTGATGCCCCCTCGGGGCGCACCGTCGAGGTGGGCGACGCCATCTGCGCCCGCATCGGCGACGCGCGGCGCTGACGCACGGGCGACACGTTTTCCCCTTCGCTTCGGCATCCTGCGATGCCGCACAGATAGCGTGAACGAGAGCCCCGGCGCGGGGCAGGAAGGCGACGACAACGCTCATGCCGATCACGACCACGCCGAAAATTTGGATGAACGGCAAGCTCGTCGCCTGGGACGACGCAAAGATCCACGTCCTCACGCACACCCTGCATTACGGCACCGGCGTGTTCGAGGGCATGCGCGCCTACGAGACGAGCGAGGGCCCGGCAATCTTCCGTCTCACCGAGCACATTCAGCGCCTGCACCGCAGCGCCCACATCCTCGGGATGGAGATTCCGTTCACCGTCGACGAGCTCGTCCAGGCGTCGAAGGACACCGTCGCATCGACCGGTTTGCCGTCGTGTTACGTGCGTCCGATCGCGTACTACGGCTACGGCGAGATGGGTTTGAGCACGTTGCCGTGCAAGGTCGACGTCGCCATTGCCTGCTGGCCGTGGAACGCGTACCTCGGTGACGACGCCGTCGACAAGGGCGTGCGCATGAAGATCTCGTCGTGGACGCGCCACGACCACAACATCATGCCGCCCGCGGCAAAGACGGTCGGCAACTACGTCAACTCGTCGCTTGCCAAAGTCGAGGCGTTGAAGGCCGGATACGACGAGGCGATCATGCTCGCCCCGAACGGTCTCGTCGCCGAGTGCACCGGGGAGAACATCTTCGCCGTGCGCAACGGCATCATCCTCACGCCGCCGCTGTCGGCCGGCGCGCTCGAGGGCATCACGCAGAACTCGGTGATGACGATCGCTCGCGACCACGGCTTCGA
>JBIIDI010000148.1:0-3495 GCA_044238425.1 Ilumatobacteraceae bacterium | reverse complement strand
GCCCGTGCGGATCGCGTCGTCCTCGTCGAGAACGGACGGATCGTTGGCGACGGTGCACATCGTGACCTCGTCGCGACGAACGACGCATACAAGGAGATGTACGAGGCGTGGGTGCGTGCAACCGAGGCAGGTGGCGCGTGAGGCTGCGCCGGTTGGCACTCCCGTTGCTCGTCATTGCGATCGTCGTCGGTGGATCTGCGTGCAGCTCGCGGGAGGATTTTTGCCGGGCATTTCCCGGTGCCGATGCCGACCTGTCGCGCGTCGATGCAGCACTCATCGACGACCCGTTCGTGTCGGGTGTTGACGCTCGCGAATCAATCACCCGTCTCGTCGATCGTCTCACCTTGCTCCGCGAAGCTGCGCCACGGTCGGTTCACGACTCGCTCGGCACGCTTCTCGCGGCGTACGGCCAGGTGGCGGTTGCCTACGAGGCCGTCGGCTGGGATCCGCAAGTCGCCGCCGGCGACGACGGCGTCGCCACGGCGCGCAGCGCGCTCGGAAGCGGTGACATCGTTGTCGCGCGCGAGGAACTCGCCGCATATGCAACGGGCGAGTGCAACGTCGACGTCGATCCCGCCCGTCTCGGCGATTTCGTCGTTCCCACGACGTTGCCGCTGCCGTCGTTCAGCCCGGAACCCGCCGCGGACGCTCCCGATCAGGGTGCGACGGAGGACGTTCTCTCGGCCGTGGGATTCGTTATCGCCGAGGCGTACCGAATCGCGATCACCGTCGAGCAAGCGGCATGCGTCGGTGCACGAGCCGCCGATGACGAAGCCTCTCTTGCCGATGACACGCCGGAACAGACGCATGAATGGACGGTGAACGCATTTGCCGAGTGCGGAATCACGACCGTTCCCACCACCGTGCTCACTGCCGTGCCAACGCCGGATCCGACAACGGCGTCGACCACGGTGCCGCCGTCCGGTCCGTAGAGCGTCGTCGCCTCCGCGTTGTCGGGAATTCCGTCGAGTGTTCCCGTGAACACACATGACGATGTGACCTTGTCCCCGGGGAGAGGGGTGTAGTCTTCGCCGCCGTGGAGATCGCACTCATTCGTCATGCCGAACCCGAATGGGTCCGCGACGGTATGAGCGTCGACAATCCACCACTCACCGTGCGCGGACACCGTCAGGCCCGCCGATTGGCCGACGTTCTCGAGACCGACACCTACGACCACGTGTACGTGTCACCGCTCACCAGGGCGCGACAGACCGCCGCACCGATTCTCGATGCGCAACGCCGGGGTGAGGTGATCGAACCGTGGCTCGAGGAGATTCGCAGCCCGATTTGGCAGGGATCACCGGCCGAAAAGGCCCAGCGCGCCTACCAGGAAGAGAAACAGCGTCGGGCCGTCGAGCGGTGGGCGGGTCTCGAAGGCGGAGAGTCCGTGCGTGATTTCGTCGACCGCATTCGTACCGGTGCGACCAGCTTCTTCGCCCAGCGTGGTATCTACCGCATCGGGGACGGGCTGCCGATTTGGCACGTGGAGAATCCGGGTGAGCGCATTGCACTCATCGCACACGCGGGTACGAACAGTGTGCTCATCTGCGTTCTTCTCGGTTTGGAACCGACTCCGTGGGAGTGGGAGCGCTTCGTCCTGGGTCACGCGTCCATCAGTCGATTGAAGGCCTTGAAGATGGGTGACGGCTGGGGCTTCAGTTTATTCAGCCTCGCCGACGACGCGCACATCGATCCGAAGGATCGCACGTACTAGATCCGAAGGATCGTACGTACGAGATCCGAGGACTATCGCAGAAGAGCTCCGCGACACGCGGATGGCGTGGTTCTCACATCGCGCCACCCGCGTGTCACGGCAACTTGGTGCTCCGGATCCCACACCAAGCGATCTCTGGTTCAGCCGCGCGGCTCCGTCACGGCACAGGCGTCGATTGCTTTGACGATCGGGTACGGGTTGATCGCCGCTCCACCGCGGGGGTGAACTTCGAAGTGGAGGTGCGGCGTGCCCGTGTTGCCGGTTGCGCCGTTGGTACCGATGACCTGACCGGCGCGCACTGCGACACCGACGTCGATTCCGGGCGCGAACGTGTCGAGGTGGGCGTAGAAGAAGTACGTGCCGTCACCCGTGGTGAGTCGCAGCGCGTTGCCGCTGAGGCTGGCATCGGTGTACTTCTTCGTAATGACACCGTCGACCACCGCGTAGATGAGGTTGCCGCGCGGGGCGATGATGTCGACACCTTCATGGCGGCGCGAGCCACGGGGATCTCCCCACGTATCGGTGAACGAGCAACGACCTTGGACGGGGAACACGCTGATTGACGGCAGACCGAGCTCTTCGTTCGTGGCGATGATGCCGAGCGCCGTTGCCGTGGCGTAATCGAGGGCCTGGGTCTGGGTGAGACCACGCGCAGCCTGGAAGTTGCCGAGAGCGATTGCCGTGGCGACACCGAAGATGCCGTCTGCTCCACCCTTCACTTCGATGCCCTGGTTGATGAGGGCATTCTGGACGGCGCGAACGTTCTCGCTGCGCTCACCGCGGCTCGGCAAGTTGTTGATCGTCATCGGACCCGCTGCGGCAACGGCGGGTGCCGGGGTGGCGACCGCGACGGGGGCCGGCGTCATGACGGCGACCGGTGCAACGACGGGCTTGGCGACGGGGGCGGGTGCCGGAGCGGGAACCTCGGACTGGGGAATGAGACCGAGACGAGCTGCGGTGGCGTGGTCGAGTGACTTGCTCACGGCAAGCCCGTTGCGCTGTTGAAACGTCGTCAGGGCGACGGTCGTGGCAACGCCGAACATACCGTCCGCACCGCCCTTCACCTCGACACCCTGGTTGATGAGGGCCTGCTGCACCGTCCACACGGCGTCTCCGCGATCGCCGAGCTTCGGGAGCGTCGAGGAATCGAGGCGCACGGTGCCGATGAGACCGAGGAATCGGGCGGTGCGCGAATCGACCTTGCCGGTGGGGCGCAGACCGACGGCACGTTGCACGAGTCGCAGGGTTTCCGCCGTGCGGTCGCTGAAGATTCCGTCGACTCCGCCACGCAGCGTGAACCCACGTGCGACGATGGCTTGCTGGAGGCGAACGACCGAATCGCCCTTGTCGCCGACCAGCGGGAACGCCTCGACGGTGCTGACGACCCGCCCCGTGCCGCCGGGGCCGGTGGCGTTCGTAGACGCCGGCAACGTTTGGCCTCCCATGATCGAAAGGGCGACCGTTGCGGCGATTGAGGCGAGAACCATGTGCGTACTCCTTGGTGAGATCCACCGCAGAGATCGGACGAACACGGCCCGAACTGAAGGAAATAATCACGGAAATCGCCAACGTGACCACTGTGCGTGGTGTATGACCGCCTGAAGTACTGATCCGTTCACGAAAAGTGACAGTTTCCCGCGGTCGGTGAGGGAATCTCTCCACCGCAGCGCGGCGGGATGGGAAGGAGGCCCCCGGGAGGAGGGTTAGTCGAGGACTTGGTACCGACGTCCGGCGATGAGCCAGCCCGCCGGGGTGCGTTCGTAGTCGTCGTGGAGGACGAC
>JBIIDI010000047.1:0-12468 GCA_044238425.1 Ilumatobacteraceae bacterium | reverse complement strand
CCAAGCGCACGTACGGCTACTACGTGCTGCCCGTGCTCGTCGGTGACTCGCTCGTCGGTCGTCTCGACATGCAACGCGACACCACGTCGGGCACGCTGCAGGTGCACGGCGCGTACCGCGAGCCCGGCACGAAGATCGCCGACATCACCGCACCGGTCGCCGGGGAGTTGCACGCGATGGCGCGGTGGTTGGGTCTTGAGTCGGTGGCGGTGGCGCGCCGCGGCAACTGGTCAAGTGCTCTCGCCGCCGAGACGAAACGACGTTCTCGGTAGCCTGACGATCGTGACTCCGTTCGTCGCCGTTGCCGGTCGCAACGGTGCACCGAGCCGCGTGTCGCGCGACGCGGTGAGTTTCGCCGGCAAGCGGTACCTCAACTCGATCCTGCGCGCCGGGGGAGAACCCGTCGTCATCACGCCGCAAACGTTCGAAGACGATCGTGCGCTGCGACTCATGGAACGCTTCGATGCGCTCGTGCTCATGGGCGGTGCCGACGTCGACCCTGCTCTCTACGGTCAGACCGCGTCACCGCAGGTGTACGGCGTGTCTCCCGAGCAGGATCACTTCGAGTCGTCGTTGTTCTTCGCCGCCATCGAGTTGGGACTGCCGGTGCTCGCCGTGTGCCGCGGCATGCAGCTGTCGAACGTGCTGCTCGGCGGATCGCTCGTGCAGCACTTGGCCGACTTGCCGAACGCCGGTGACTTGCTGCAGCACGCACCGGGGGAGTTCCCCGTCGGTGCCGAATTCGTCACCCACGACGTGGCGCTCGACAAGGGTTCGTTCCTCGCCGACTCGATGGGATCAACGACGATCAGTGGTGCGTCGTTCCACCACCAGGTGGTCGATCGTTTGGGTGACGGCTTCCGTGTCGTCGGACGCTCCGAGGACGGTCTCGTCGAAGCGATCGAACACGAACGTCATCGCATCATCGGCGTGCAGTGGCATCCCGAGGACACCTCGGCGCACGACCCGCAGCAACAGGCGCTTTACGCCGGCTTCGTCGGCATGGCCCAACGCACGACGCGCGTCACCGCCTGACCCAGGCCGCGCAACGCCATTCGCTCGGTGAGCGGAAACCACGGCAGGCGCAACAACGGTCGTGACCACAGCGGCAGCGTCGACACCGTCGCCGCAGCGAGCAGTCCGTACGCGGCGCGCGACCGCGCATCGAGCGGCGGTGTGACGAGCAGGTACTTCGCGCCGTCGCGCGATTCGGGCGTCGAACGCAATTCGGGAATGAAGCTGCGCAGGCGGTTCGTGAGACCGGCACGGGTGATCGGCGGATCGATGACGCCGAGCTTGCGTGCGATCACCGCCATGTCGGCGACGTACTCGTCGCACTCCTCGTCGGTGAGCGGCTTCTCGCCGAACATCTGGTGTGCGGTGAGGAAGCTGTCGACTTCGGCGATGTGTACCCACTCGAGCAGGTGGGGGTCGCGCGCGGAGTACTCGCGCCCGTCGCTTGCCACACCGGTGACGCGTTCGTGCACCTTGTTCACGCGGTCGACGGTGCGTTGCGCCTCCTCGATCGGGCCGAAGGTGGTCGAGGCAAGGAAGTCGGTCGTGCGCTGCAAACGACCCCACGGATCGTTGCGGTAATCGGAGTGCTGGGCGACTCCCGCCATGGCGAGCGGATGGAGCGACTGGATGAGCAGTGCGCGCAAACCGCCGATGAACATCGACGCGTCGGCATGCACGCGTTGGATCGGTCGATCGGGGCCGAACCAGCGCGGTTCGTCGGAGTCGATCCAGCGCTGCATGCGCTCCTCGGCATCGGGGCCCGCGACACGATCGCGCAAGGTGTCACCGAGCGACGTGCGCACACCGGCGAGGCTGCGATCGAGCGACGACCGCGCACCCGTCACAGCGTCACGCAACGTGACGCGCGCACGTTCGATCGCCTCTTCTATCTGCGGACGCTCGAACTTCACCATTTCATCGTGCCAGCAGTGGGGTCGTTCCATCCAACTTTCCGCACCGTTACCCTGAAATATGTGACACAAGTCGGCCCCAACGACGGTTCATCACGCACACCGATGCCCGGGTGGGTGGTTCGCGCCGTCGTCGTGTTCTGGATCGGCTACCTCGGTACGTACGTCGTGCGCGACCTGTTCAACCGTTTGTCGGGCTTCCTCGTGCTCGTTCTCGTGTCGATTTTCCTGTCGATGGCGATCGAGCCGGCCACCGATCGTCTTGCCCGGCGGGGCATGCGCCGCGGGTCGGCCACCGGCCTCGTGCTCATCGCGGTGCTCGTCATTGCCGGTGCCTTCGCCGGAATCATGGGTGCCCTCGTCGCCGACCAGGCGAACGACTTGGTGAACAACCGCGACCGGTACATCACCGACGTCTCGGGCTTCATCAACGACACCTTCGGCACGTCGATCGACGCCCCGGCAATCATCGAGTCGATCGACGATCCCGACGGTCCGATTCAGACGTTCTTCAACAGTCAGCGCAGCAACGCCGTGCGTTTGTCGGTATCGGCGTTCGGATCGCTGCTCCAGGTGTTCTCCATCTTGTTGTTCACCTTCTACTTGGCCGCCGACGGTCCGCGACTGCGGCGCACCATCTGCAGCTGGCTCACGCCGAGTCGTCAGAGAGTCGTCCTGCGCACGTGGGATCTCGCCGTGAAGAAGACGGGTGGCTACCTGTATTCACGCGCGATCCTCGCCGTCATTTCGGCGCTTGCGCACTGGGTGGCGTTTCAGCTCATTGGCACGCCCGCACCGATTCCGCTGGCCATCTGGGTGGGTGTCGTGTCGCAGTTCGTTCCCGTCGTCGGCACGTACATCGCCGGTGTGTTGCCGCTGTTGCTCACCATCGTCGACAGTCCGATTCGCGCCGGCATCGTTGTGGCGGTCATCGTCATCTATCAACAGCTTGAGAACTTCCTCGTTGCCCCGCGTGTTACTGCACACACCCTCGAAATCCATCCGGCCATCGCCTTCGGTGCGGTCATTGCCGGTGCCGCGCTCATGGGTCCGCTCGGCGCGGTGCTCGGTTTGCCGGTTGCGGCGATGTTTCAGGGAATCCTCGGTTCCGTCGGCACGCGCTACGACGTGGTCGACGGAATCGGCGACGATCCACGCGAAAAAGATCGCTGATGATCGTGCGTCGGGTTTTTGTCGGGGCTCTCGCCTGCGCAGCAATCGCCACGGCATCGCCCGTTGCCAATGCGGCGCGCATCGGTAACGACGAGTCAACGACGACGACGGCCGTTGCTGTTCCGTCGAGCTACACCGCGCCCGACGCCCCGGCGGGTGTCGCTCCGGTGGTCGTGCCCGAAGTTGCTCCCCTGAACGAACGCATTACGTACACGCGAGCGGTACCGCCGCAGTTGCCGCGACGTTCGGGCACCGGGCGACGCATCGTGTACAGCAACCGACTGCAGTGGGTGTGGGTCATCGACAAGAACGACGAAATCATCCGCCAAATGCCGGTGTCGGGCCGCAAGGGCGTTCCTGAAGTGGGCAAGTACTCGGTGACGACGAAGTCGCCGTGGTCGTTCAGTCTCGACTTCGACAACGTCACGTTCAAATGGATGACGCGGTTCGCGTTCGGTCCCGACGGTGGCAACGTCGGCTTCCACGACATTCCGTTGGAGAAGGGCAAGCCGATGCAGACCGAGGGTGAACTCGGGCGTTTCAAAGGGTCGGGGTGCGTACGCATGACCACCGACGACGCAAAGTTCATCTACCGCTGGGCCACCCCCGGCACCACGGTGGTCGTGACACCGTAGGTGTCACGTATCAACTCGTCACGCCGTAAGGCGTATCAACTGATCTCGCCCTAGGCGGCGAAGCGACTCATTTCCTTGCGGAACAGATCGAGTCCGAGATTGCCCAGGCCCAACGCGTAGGTGTGCCACGCCTTGAGGTCGAACGTCGCACCGAGTCGCGCCTTGGTTTCGTCGCGCAGCTTCAACCACTCGCGTTCACCCAACTTGTACGAAATCGCCTGCGCCGGCCAGCCGAGATAGCGATCGATTTCCGAGCGGTTGAACGCGTCGTCGCTCGACGAGCGCGCCGACAGGAACTCGAGGGCGAGTTCGGGAGTCCAACGCTCGCCGGGATGCCACGGCCAGTCCTTGGGAATCGTCTTGTCGCAGTGCAAACCGATGTCGATGACGACGCGCGCGGCACGGAAGGCCTGTGCGTACAGGTAACCGAGGCGGTACTCGGGGCGGGTGAGAAAGCCGAATTCGTCCATCAACCGCTCGGCGTACAGGGCCCACCCTTCGCCGTGGCCGCTGACGAATTCGTTGCGCTGGAATCGCGACAACTTGTCGTGGTTCATCACCGCGACACCGATCTGCAGGTGGTGGCCCGGGACTCCCTCGTGGTACGCGGTGGTCGGTTCACTCCATTTCGGGAACACCGTGCGACCGTTGGCCGGGTACCACGTGCTGCCGGGTCGGGTGAGGTCTTCGCTCGGTGGCATGTAATACATCGCCGCAGCGCCACCCGGGGGAGAGATTTTCGCTTCGACCGTGCGGATCTGCTCGGGAATGTCGAAGTGCCCGTTCGAGATGAGGAAGTCCATCGCGTCGTCCATGAGCTCCTGCAGCCAGGCGCGCAGGTTCTCTTCACCGACGATCGAATGCGACGGATCGGTGTCGAGGAAGTGTCGCACTTCGGCGAGTGACGCACCGGGGATGATCTCGTTGGCGACGCGGGCAATTTCGGCATCGAGTCGCGCAACCTCACCGAAACCCCATGCGTACGCCTCGTCGGCATCGATGTCCATGCCGAGGTAGCGGCGGCGGGCGAGTGCGTGGCGCTCTTCACCGACACCGTTGCGCGGGTCGGCCTTCGGTGCGTAGTCGTTGCGCAGGAACGCGGCGCACTCGGCGAGCGATGCGGTGGCGGCACGAGCGGCTTCGCGCAACTCGGCCGTCGGTGCACCCTTCGTTTCGCTCGAGCGTTCGGCGAGTGCGGTGAAGAAGCCCGGTTCGGCGTCGGTGCCGACCCATGCATCGAGCATGTCGGCGACGGCGTGCACCTGACGCAAAGGGGCAACGACGCCGCGCTGCATACCCAGTCGCCACGACTCGCACATTCCGTTGAACGCCTTCGGCACGTTGGCCATGCGCTGCGCAATGGTCGACCACTGCTCGGGAGTGTCGGTGGGCATGAGATCGAAAATGGCGCGCGCGTAATCGACGTCACCGGCGATGACACGAATCGAACGCAGGTGCTCGCCCGCGGCGAACTCGGCCTCGGCAAGTTCGAGCGAGTCGCGCATGACCCCGGCGGCCAAGCGGTCGGCGTCGTTCGTGGGCTCGAGGGCGTTGAGTGCGGCGAGCGTTGTGCGCTGCAGAGCTTCGCGCGCCTCGTGGCCGGCGGGGCTGAAGTCGGTCATGAGATGGTCGCTGCCGGGAATGCCGAGCGACGTGGCAAAGCCGGGATCGAGGGCTGCGAGGCGGTCGATGTAGTCGTTGGACAGACGGTAAATGGGTGTCTCGTTCACGGGCTCCACCGTAGATCCGCCGTGTGCGACACTGACAATCGTGTCGGAAACCTCATTGCGCCCGAAGGCGCTCATCACCGGGGCGTCGTCGGGAATCGGCGAGGCCTTTGCCCGTCGTTATGCCCGCGACGGGTACGACTGCATCCTCGTCGGGCGCAACGCGGCCAAGCTCGACGAACTCGTCGTCGAGTTGCGCCGCCACGGCGTCGACTGCGAAGCACTCGTCGCCGACCTGTCGACCGAAGCGGGCATCGAGGCCACCGCGCAACGAGCAATCGGTTGCGATGCCGTCGTGCTCAACGCCGGTATCACCCACGCGGGCAGCGTCGGCAAGACACCACCCGACGAACTCGCCGCACTCATGCGCCTGCTCGCTCTCGGCGTCATGCGGGTGGCCGAGGTTGCGGTGCCGTCGATGGTCGAACGCAAGCGCGGCGACGTCATCATCGTGTCGAGCGTCGCGGCCTTCACCCCGATGCGCAAGTCGTCGGCGTACGCGGCGGCGAAATCGTTCGTCACCGCATACGGACGCAGCGCGCACCTCGAGCTGAAGTCGAAGGGCGTGCGCGTGTGCGTGCTCGCCCCCGGGTACGTACAAACAGAGTTGATGAAGCGTGCCGGCTTGCACCACGTCGAGCGCAATATGCCGCGATTCATGTGGCTCACCCCCGATCAGGTGGTCGAAGCCACTCTCGTCGGGCTTGTGCGCGGTCGCGACGTGGTCGTTCCCGGAAGCATCTACAAGCTGTGGAAGCCGCTCATGGGCACACGGTTCTCCCAATGGTTGTGGGCGGCCATGCTCGGCCGCGGCAAGGGAAAAAAGAAGCAGTAGCGCTACGTCGTCGACTTGTCGCGCAAGTGGCGACCGATGTGTCCGATGACGATGGTGTTCGTCGCCACGTCGTGGTACAGGTGGATGCGCGCGTCACCGATGCGCAGGTGTGGCCCGATGAGAACGTCCTTGTCGTTCCAGTGGATGGTGTAGTCCTCGGGAAACTTCTGGATCGCATTGTCGCTCACCGACGGCGCATAGTTGAAGCGATCCATGCAGTACGTGTGCAGAACGTGCGGGGCGATGTCGCCGCGCTGCAGGCGGGCGGCGATGTTGTTCAACTCGAGCAGGTTCTCGAAGATGCGCCGGTGCGTGACGGGGTTGAACTGGGTTTTGCCCAGCCGGTCGAGAACGTTCTCGTGGAAGACGATGTTCTTGAACGTCGTCATCGCTCGTGACACGACGCGGCGCAAATCGTTCCATTCCTCCGGTGAGTCGCGCAGCGTGAGCAGGTCGGTGAGTTGGTCGCGGTAGCGGTCGCGGTCGTCGACCGCCTTGGCCGTGAGGTGTTCGGTCGTCGTGAGGTTTTCGATGAGCGAGTCGTAGTCTTCGCGCAGGGCCTGCACCTCCGCGCGCAACTGGTTGCGTTCGTGGCGCAGATCGTCAACTTCCGGCGAGGTGCTCTTGGCCACCTGCTGTTCGATCGTGCGCGTCGGCGCGGGGGCACGGCGGGGTGACGGCAACAACAGCGGCGGCAGTGCGGCAACCGCGGCCTGCACGAGCAGGGTCACCAACGGCTCGGGGTCGCGAGCGTGGTACAGCAACGGCTCGGTGCCGCGCGGCCATACGACCGTCGTCCACGTTCCCGACACGAGCCGACCGCCGTGAAACTGCTGGAACCCCGCCTCTGCGGCAGCCGTGTCGAGATACGCCACGTGAGCCACACCGGCGAGCGCCGTGGCGCGGGCCGCATCGATGACGGCCGGACCGCTGCGCGAACTCGTGCACTCGATAACGACGGGCAGGCGCCGTGAATGCGCCTCGAGCACGAAGGCGGCGAGTGCCGCACCGTCGTCGCTCGTATCGGCGTGAATGATGCTGCCCACCAGCGGGTACTGCGCATCGGTCGCTCGCATCGCCTTGGCCACGCCCGTGATGAGCCGGCTGAGCGCGATGTCGGGCAACTCGGCCGCCGGGCGCGGCACGACGAGTGGTTGCGTCGGGCGAAGGGTACGACGAACGTCGAAGATGAGCTCACCTTTGCGGCCGGACAGCGCGGTGATCGTGGTTCCCCGTGCCGCATCGACCGCCGGGTGCGGTTCGAGCACCTCGACGCGGAACACCGGATCGTCGGCAGAGTGCCGCACCGCGATGCGCGTCTTGTTCGTTCGCTTGTCGTGCGGATGCGACTCGTCCAGCCAGGCCATCACCCGTGCGACAACGTCGTCGCGCATCTCCTTCGTCCACTTCGTGACGAGCAGCGACGCGCCGAACGTGGTGAGCATCGTCGACTACCGCACGGCGATCAGGGCGAATTCGAGAATGCCACGGTCTTCGGTGCTGATACCCGGCAGTGACGGGTCGGGAATTTGCCAGTCGGCGAACACCACTTCGTACTCCCCGCGCACGTCGATGCCCGACGGGGTGAGCGTGGCCGTGAGGGGAATCGTCACGCTTTTCGTCGTACCGCGCAGCGTGAGCGAACCCGTGGCATCGATCGTCACCGGCGCGCCGTCGAGGGCACCGGTCGGGAGTGCAATCGGGGCATCGAGGGTGAACGTCGCCGTCGGATACGTGGCGACGTCCATGATGCGCCCGGCGAACTGGCGATCGCGGCGTGAGTCATCGCTTTCGATCGTCGCCATGTCGACCTCGAACGATGCCGCCGTGAGGCTGTCGTTCTCGAAGGTCAACGATCCCGTCACGGCACTTGTGCGTCCGACCGCCGTGACGTTCTGACCGAAGAGGACTTCTTCCACCCGGTAGCCGACGACCGAGTCGGTGCCGATGGTCCAGGTGCCCGACACGTCGGTGATCGCGGCCGGAACCGTGTCGGCCACGGTCGTGTCAACCGCAGTGTCGGCGGGAACGGTGGTGTCGACGAGTGGGGCGGGTGCGTCATCGCGGAACACGTTGATGTAGATCCACGGCCCGCCGACGAAGGCGAGCAGCGCCACGATGACTGCGATGAGGGTGATGCGCAGGGGGCGAGTCATGCCTCGCACGTTACCCCCGTTCACCGATGCGACCCCGACCGACCCCGTAATGTTGCCGCGTGACATTGGCCGACGTGTTGGGAACCGTCGCCACTGCGTTGTCGATCGTGTTCATCTGGCCCCAGGTGTTCCGCGTGTACGCAAAACGCAGCACCGAGGGCGTGTCGGCAATGGGTCAGCTGCAGAGCTTGTTCGCGTCGTCGCTGTGGTTCGCCTACGGCAACATGCTCGACCGTTGGCCCCAAATCATTTCGAGCTTCAACATCGGTGCCGCAAACCTGCTCATTCTCTTGTTGCAGTGGCGCTACCGCGACATCAAGGGTCGCGTGTTGTGGCCGGCATTCGCGGTGTCGGTCGTTCTTGCCGTGTGGTGGTCGCGGATTTCGGTGGATCTCGTCGGTGCCGTGGCGATGATCATCGGCGGACCGTCGATCATTCCGCAAACGTGGCGCGTGTGGAAGAGCGAGCACCTCTACGGGGTGTCGGTGAGCACGTATCTGTTGCTCACCGGTATGGCGAGCGCATGGTTGTCCTACGGAATCGTCGTCAACGATTGGTACACGGCGGGTCCGAACGTCATCGGCGTGCCGTGCGCGGCGTACATCACGTGGCGGGCCTGGCGTTCACACGAACGGTTCCGTACACCGGAACCCGTCGAACACCCCGCCTGACGATCAGCCGAGCGTGACGGTGGTCGACACCGTGCCGGCGCGTTGATGTGCCGCCGTCAGGGTGAGCGTCGTACCGCGCGGTGCTTTCACCAACCACTCGTGCAGCGTGCGATCGGGCGTGCCGTCGGAGTTCAGCCCGCCGTTCAACAAGAACGACACGCGGCCGTCGAGTTGACCCGCTTTCACGCGGGCCTCGCCGCCGATCACCTCGCCGCCGGCAACCTCGAGGGTGAGCGGCAACACGATGCGGTGCGCACGTGCGTGCGCCGTGATGTCGGTGGGCAGCCAGCCGGTGTTGGCCACACCGATGCGCACCCGCCACGTGTCGTTGCCCACTGCGTGCGCCTCGGCAAGACGTATTTCGATGCGCGGTGAGGCGAGCGCCTGGTACACGGCGACGTCGGTGTGCGGTGCCACTTCGTCGCGCAACTTCGATCCGGGCGCGTTCGTCCAGATGCGGAAGAAGTCGGACCCGCCCAACTCGACGCGTCCGAGTTGCGGATGATCGACGCCGTACCACTGCACGTACGTGCCCGGTGCGTGAGTGTCGGCCCAGCGGCACACGGCCACGTCCTGTTCGGGTGTCGGACCCACGTACCACACGTCGGTGGGTGAGTGTTCGCCGGTTGCCCGGTAGATCGCATCCCAGAACTCCGTCGTCCACGAGTACACACCGAGATGGTCGTACGCCCAGTCGTCGCCGGCGCCACCCATCACCTTCGACTTGTCCCACGTGAGATCCTCGAACACCGAGTGCACCGGGTACGTGGTGAGCGGTGTGGAGTGCTCGCCGAATTTCTTGAACACGAACAAGTCGAACGGCGGCAGCTTCGAGTCGGGTTGACTACTGCTTGGTCGCAGCATGAAACCGCCCGCGGTGTGGAATGCGTTGTATCCGCACACGTTCGGTCGCGCTTTTACGGCGCGAATGAGCGAATCGATCTCCGGTTCCGACGCCGGGTGATCACCCGAACCGAGCACGTCGACACCCCAACCGGCGGGGAAGTTGCGGTTGAGATCCAATCCGGCCGGGTCGCGCGGTTGCGGCACGGTGAAACCGTCGAAGTTCTCGAGGTGTCCCTCGGTGAGCAGGCGGTATCGCGTGGCTCCGTCGCGTGCACCGGTTGGCGGAACGGGAATCATCACGCGCGGTTCGTCGGCGTGCTCCTGCCATGCACCATCGGAGTCGGCGATGCGCATCGTGAGGATGCGTCCGTCGCCGTCGATGTCTTCGGGATGCAAACCGGGCCAACGATGTCCGTCGCGCCACGGCCACGGCCGCACGCTGGAGCGGTGGTACAGCGGACGGTCGGCCAAAGCGTCTTCGACACCGTCGGGGTTCACGCGCGGCGCAATGTAGAAGGTGCGGGTGCGCAGCGCTTCGACGACCAATGCGTCACCGGCACGGAACCTGGTGACGAGATCGTGGATGATGAACAGCGCCGCCACACCACCGGTCACTTCGATCGCATGGATGTTCGCGTCGATCCAATGCGCGGGCTTCACGTCGTGGCTGCCGGTCGACGAGTCGGTGATGGTCGCCAGCAGCAGTTCGCGCCCGAGGTGCGAGCGCCCGTAGCTCGTCACCGTCAAGAGTTCGGGGTGTGCGGCAGCTGTATCGCGGAGCCATTGCGTCATTTCGTCGTAGCGCAGGAACCGGTCGAAGGCGTACGTCATGTCCCCACAGTACGTCCGCTGCACGACACCGACGAAAGGCCCGACATGGGAGACTGTCCGATATGACGGATGCACCACTGGCAAAGACCACGATCAGTCCGTCGGATCTCACGTTCGGGTGGAGTTCGTGCAAGCGGTGCCTGTGGCTGAAGTACCGCCACGGCATTTCGTATTCGGGTCCGATGCCCGGACTCGTCATGTCGTTGTCGCGCCGCCAGGAGAAGTGGTACGAGGACAAGTCATCACAACACTTCAGCACCACCTTGCCAACGGGCACCGTGCACAGCACGGGTCTCAAGGTGTCGAGCACGCCGATCGTCGTCGACGGCGCAGAAACTCCGCTGTCGTTGTCGGGCAAGTACGACTTCCTGCTCGAATACGACGACGGCACGTGGGGCATCGTCGACACGAAGATCGTCGGCAAGAACGGCGAAGCGGGCTCGAAAGCCGAGTTCTATTGGCCGCAACTCGCCGCGTACGACTACATCCTCGCGCACCCGTCGTCGGGTGAGCCGCGCAACGTCTCCACGCTCGGTCTCGTCGTGTGGTCGGTGGGCGACGTCGAGTACGACGGCTCGGGTGAACCGCGCATTTCCTTCCCGCTCGCGTACGAGCCGATGGACCGTCAGCCGCAGCGTTTCGAGAAGTTCATTGCCGACGTCGCCCGCACGCTGCTCGGTCCGATGCCCGCATCGGGGGAGAAGTGCGGCACGTGCGCGTTCCTCGGCAAGGCCCGCGAAGCACTCGGCTAGTTCAGCCCCCGATACTCGCAATCGCGAGGTTCAGTTGGACGCTGGTGACGATGATGGTGAGCATCGTCGTACCCCACAGGCCGAGCATCCAGCGGAAGTGTGTGTCAACCTTCTGCTCCAGCTTGTCGAGCCTCACCTCCACGTTCACCAGCCGAAGGCCCATAGTCCCCAGCTGCACTTCGACAGCGGAGAGTCTGTGTTCAACTCCGTCGAGACGTTGTTCAACTCCGTCGAGACGTTGTTCAACTCCGTCGAGACGTTGTTCAACTCCGTCGAGTCGCTGGTCGACTTGGCCCAAGCGGGTGTCAAGTCGGCTGATGTCGCCGCCCGATAGCTGTTCCACGAGAAGGTCGGCTACCTCGTCACCGAGGGCCTGCTTGAGGCCGACGTGCATTGCGAAGCGTTGTTGGGCGTTGAGCGCCATGAAGTTGAGTCCTCCCGGATCGGTCCGGCGGAGGTGTGTGCAGGACAGCGACCGGGTTGTCCTGAGGCGATGGAACGCTGCGGGGCGGTCATGCGGCGGAACATAGACGGCCATACTTTGTCTGGCAAGCGATCCTTGTGGCACATGGTCTTGCGAGATGCGGTGCCGTGACACCGGCGGCGGGGCTACTTCTACGCTGTATGTCGAGTCCAAATGCGAGGAGAGTCGATGAACCGCCGCCGAAGTGCACTGATTGCTCTGTCACTCCTCGCCGGGTTGCTCGTGTCCGCACCGAGCGCATCTGCCGCTCCGACGTGTGCGCAAGGTGGGCAATGCGAACTCGGTGATACCGGCCCGGCCGGCGGCATTGTCTTTTACGTTGCCCCGACTCCTCAGTGGTGGGGTCAGTACTTCGAGGTGCTGACCTCGCCCTTGAAGGTGTCGGGCGCATGGACTTCGGTCGTCGCTCACACCGGACCCGACGCCAAAC
>JBIIDI010000046.1:0-12501 GCA_044238425.1 Ilumatobacteraceae bacterium | reverse complement strand
GCATGGCAGACTGGGAGTTCCGTGGTGGGCGTAGCTCAGCTCGGTTAGAGCGCCAGGTTGTGGCCCTGGAGGTCGGGGGTTCAAGTCCCCTCGCTCACCCCACGTCGAGCGTGGTGCGCGTGCGAATTCGTGCGCGCACCACGCAACGACATGGCACAGTGAACTCGCCGTCGACTCACGACGCCGGTACGCACGTCACGATTTCGTCACTGCGCCGCCACGTCCTAGACTGCGCGTTCGCACATCACAACGACTATTGCCCCTCTAGCTCAGCTGGTCAGAGCAACGGACTCTTAATCCGCAGGTCCTGGGTTCGAATCCCAGGGGGGGCACCACGCCGACGCACCGCAATTGCGTCGCTACGACGCGGCTGCTCAGCTCGCCAGCCCGACGGTCGAAACGTCACCGTTGGCGAGGCGAACCGCAAGTTCCGTTCGATTTGCAACGCCCGCGGCCTTCAACAACCGGCTCACTCGATTCTTCACGGTCTGAATTGACAGAAACACCGACCGCGCAATGGTCACATTGTTTGCGCCAGTGACCAACAGGCGAAGTATCTTCAGGTCCGTTTCGTCGGCAGCGATGGCACATATCTCCATCCTGAACTCGTCCGGCGACACGAGCGCGCGCTTGCCAACGATCGAGGTTCGGGCATCTTCGCCCAGCGAAGCCAGGAGTTCACGCAGGTCGCAGCGAACTACTCCCAGGCGACGCACCCGGTCGATTTGGGCCGTGTCCAACACGGGGCACGCGAGCAACCACAGCGGCTCGGCCAGGTTCCGGGCCAACAGGATTCGGCGTGATTCCTCCACGCTGTCCAACCACGGAGCGGCGAGTACCACGGTGTCAGGGGACTCGGTTTCGACGGCTGCAACCAGTGCGGACTTCGACGTGCGCACGCTGCACAACTCCACCGCCGGATCCTGCTTCACGAGCCCGGCGATTCCTTCGGCAACACTCGAGTTTTCGGCAGCAACGACGACACGGGTGTGGGTTGATCGTCGCACGTGAATCCCGATCTTCTGGAGCTTGTGTGCAAGATCAACGGCGATCTCGGTGGGCAGCTTCTTCCTCGCATCGATGCATTCATCGACACCACTCACCTTTGAGAACTGATGTTGTTCCTCCGTGTGCACGCAGGTGACGGACGGCGGCATCAACACGTTGGTCGTGGCGCACTTTTCCCGCACAAACCCGAAATTGACGAGCCACGGCCCGGCGACGAATACCACATCGGGACTCTCCTCGGCGATCGCTGTCACGAACTGCTCGAGGTCGTAACACGGTGTACACGTCATGCCCGGAACCACCTGTTGAAGTAATTTCACGCCAAACTCTGCAATGAGCGGCTCCACAAAGGCTGCGACAAAGTGGATTCGTGTGCGTTCCTTCGGCGTAGCAAGCGGCTTCACAAGTGCACTATATGACCTCAGTGCCGCGGGGGCAGGGATGCCCCCCCCTACATATGTGGCGCGAGACCCGCGACTTCGCCGCCGTCAGCAACGAATTCTGCGCCGGTGGAAAAACTGGACTCATCCGACGCGAGAAACACGACGAGTTGGGCAATTTCTTCAGGTCGACCGAGACGGCGCATCGCCACGTGACTCACGGCACTCTCGTGACCTTTCATCATCGGCGTCGCCGTCGGGCCCGGGTGCACGGAATTGCAGCGCACCCCCAAAGAAGCAAGATCGAGCGCAACGGACTTCGTGAGACCGCGCAACCCGAACTTGGCGGCGCTGTACGCCGCGAGGCTGCGGTAACCACGCAGGCCGGCTGTCGACGAGATGTTGATGATCGATGCCGGAGCCGATTTCTTCAACGCGCCGATGGACGCGTGAATGCCGTTGTAAGCGCCGGTGAGGTCGACGGCGATCGTCTGATCCCAGTGGTCGGCCTCGTTGCGGTCGATCGGGGCGAAATTCGCCACTCCCGCGTTGTTCACGAGGACGTTGAGTTTTCCGAACGTACGAACCGTGGCTTCGACGGCTGCGTCCCATTCGGATCGGCGCGTCACATCGAGGTGGCGGTACATCGCCGCTTTGCCGAGCTCGTTGACGAGTTCGATCCCGCTGCTGTCGCGCACGTCGGTGACCATCACCTGCGCACCCTGGGCGACCATCGCCCGGGCGAAGCTGGCACCCAAACCGCGGGCACCCCCGGTGATGAGCGCCACTTTTCCGTGCAGTCGTTGCGTCGGTGCCGCGACCTTCGGTAGCGAGCCGGTGAGCGTTGCCGTCATGTCATTCTCCTTGTGTTGGTGTCGTTGATGTGATTGATGAAAGTCGTGATTCGCAGGACACTCGGACCCTGAATTGCCGCGACGGGATGTGCGGCACGAAGAGTCAGGGATTGACCGTCACTCCGGCCGGAATGAGCACGCTGCTGATGCCGTGCATGATCCCGTTCGTCGTGCGCACGTCGGCAACGGTGACGCGGCTGCCGTCCACGCGGATGGTGTTTCGTGCAACCACCTTCACCTTGGAGCCGTCGAGCGTCAGGTACTCACCCGTCACCAGTTCGCGGGCGGTGAAGCGCCCGCGGATGACGTGGTGGCGCAGAATTCGCTGGAGATTGTCGGCGTTGTCGGGACGGAGAAGTGCATCGAGCGTGCCCGAGCCAAGTGCGAGGAATGCAGCGTTGCGTGGTGCAAGAACGGTGTACGGACCCGCGGCGGCGAACTCGGCTTCGAGACCGCTCGCGCGGATGACCGACGCGAAGATCGAATAGCCGCGCAGAGACGTGACGACATCGACGACCGTGCCGGTTCCGTTGACACGGCGCCACACGCTGTTGCCAGCTTCGGGTGAGCACACGAAACGACCGTTGTTCGCCCGACGCGCGGCACCGGGTGCATCGCAGTCCTGCCCACCGAGCGGCGATGCATGCGCGGTGGTCGCCACTCCGAGTGCGAGCACGGGGGCAACGAGGAGGAGCGCAAGTTTGCGTGTGACGGAATGTGTGGATTGGTGATTTTGGTGGTTCATGACAGTGCCTTTCTCAGGGTGAGTTCGGGTTGTGGTGCGGGTATTTCATTCATGCCATTGCGTTCGACGTACGGTGCGGCAAGGAGGGCCGGATGCCTGCACATCCGACCCTCCCGCCGCGATGCCACTCAGGCGTGCCGGATGGGCACATGATGCGCATCTGCATCTTTTCCGTTGAGTGGCACGCGAATTTCGAGGATTCCGTCGGCGTATTTCGCCGTCACGTCCTTCTCCGATGCCATTCGCGGCAACGTGACCAGACGCGAGAACGACCCGTAGGAGAACTCGGTGCGGTGATGCTTGCGCTTCGACTCCTTCTTCTCGTGGTGCCGGCGGATGTCGAGGCGGAGAACCGAGTCCTTCACGGTGAGGTCGATGTCCTCGTCGGGATCGATGCCCGGGGCCTCCGCACGGATGACGTAGACGTCGTCCTCTTCGTACTCTTCGACGCGGATTACCGACGTCTCGGCCAGGTCATCCCAAACCGACGACCACCAGAACGGTCGTTCGCGCAACCATGCCGGCCACGTTCGATCGGACAGTGAACTTTGAATGAGGGACATGACGCCCTCCTTTCGATTGCGGTGAATGGGAGCGCGAACGGTACGCGACGGCTCGCATCACCACCAGTACTTCGGTACCGATTTCATTTCTGAATGTCTCGCTCAATTCATGGTTCCATCTGCGGTACTTACGTTCGTACCGTTCACGGACATTTCCGCAATGAGAGCACCCACCTCTACCTAACTTGACTCGCCCACGACATCTCGTGGACGAACACAAGGGAGACGTCGAGATGGTATCCATCGGAGTTTGCGAGCATCACGAAATGGTGCGTGAAGCACTCGTGAAATCGATCGCGCAGATGCGAGACATGAAAGTGACAGTGGCAGAGAACAGCGTGGAGGACTTCGTCAACGGAGTGGCAAGAGCGAAACCCGACGTGCTGGTCATCGATCTTGCACAGCCGAACAATTCCGGTTTTGACTGCATTCAGCGAGTTGCAAAGGTGCACGGCACCGGAAAGATCGTCGCACTTGCCGACGAAGAGGACGACGAAACTCTCATTGGTGCCTTCGATGCAGGTGCGAGGGCACTCGTCGGCAAGGCCCGACCGATTCGCGACTTACACCGCACGATTCTCGACGTCGCGACGCGACCCTCGGCCATCGATCCGGCGCACGTGCAGCAGGCTCGTCGCCGACTGAAGATGTCCGGTCTTGCGTCGGTCACCGGGATCGATGCGACCGACCGTCGGATGCTCCAGCTCCTCACCCTTGGCTGGACCGACCGTCAGATCGCCGACGACGTGTGCTTGTCGCTGCAGTCGGTGCGCAACCGCATGTCGCGCCTGCTGAACAAATTCGGCATGTCGAACCGAACGCAACTCGCCCTGCACATCGCTGCATCGAACGGCAAGAACGGAGCAGCGAACTTCGCCGACGGCATCAACAACACACGCCATGAAAGGACAGTCAACGCATGAACACACCCCCGCGGGCACTTCCACCGCGACGCCGTCCGCAACGGCGGCGTCGAACCCTCGGTGCCCTCGTATTCGCCGCTCTGGCGCTCACCGCCATCGCGTTCACGACGAGCAGTCAGGCCGCACCGACCTACGACCCGAACAAGATCGTGCCGAATGCGGCCGGAGTGAGCGCCGACGAGGCTTCAACCTCCTCCGATTGCTCGACGGAAGCTTTCCTCGCACAGGACAACGACCTGTGGCACTTCATCGTCCCCGACGAGAAGGTGACGACGGGAACGGGTTCCGATCGCGTCACCTACACCCTGACGGCGAACGTCACTGCCGTCATCATCGAGTGGGAAGGCGGTGAACTGAAGCGCTACGAAGGCACCGACGACTACGACCAGGGCAATGCCGGAGCGAACTTGTTCTGGGCCTACACCGAACCGGGGCGCACCATTTCGCGTGCATGGCTCGAGTACTTCGTAACCCGTGATGACGGCGCGACGCCGACGGAGACGTACCTCACGACGCCGCACAACTTGTCGCACGCCTGTGCCGCGATGGTCGATCCTGCGCCGCCGACGATCGACATCGACTCGACCGGCTCGTACGACATTCTCTACGACCTCGAGTACACGTGGACGATCGACAAGACCGTCGATCCCGGCGGTCTGCGCGCCGCGGGCAACGATTCGTTCAGCCTCGACTACTCGGTGGTCGCCACCCGCAACGAACCGCCGGTTGAAGGCAACTGGCGAATCGTCGACGGATCGATGAAGGTGACCGGCGACGTCGTGCTCACCGATGCCGCAATGGCCGACGTCGTCGTCACGACGCCGAACGCCGATTGCACGGTGAAGGACGACGCCGTGCCCGGTGACGACACGTACGCATACGAGTGCACGTTCATCAACGAACCGGTGATCACGTCGGCAAGCGGCCTCAACGCCACGACCGTGACGGTCGAAGGCACGGTGACGACTCCGTACGGCACCGACACCGACAGCGTCGTCACCACCTGGGGAACGCCAGCGACGTCGACCCTCGTCGACACGCTCCATGCGACGGCAAGGATCGTCGACGGCGACTACGTGAGCGGCCCGTCGACCGGTCCACTCACGCTGGAGTACAACGCGCAGTGGTTGCCGACGACGTGCCCCGACCAGCGGGTGAACGTGGCCGAGCTGTTCGACGGTGTCACCGGCGAGCCTTTCGGAATCGACGACACGCTGACGATCGTCGGCTGTCCGGCCGTTCCGGGCAAGACGATCGGCTTCTGGGGCAACAAGACCGGCGCTCCGCAGGTCGTCGCAGCGTTCACGCCGCTAAAAACCCTTTACCCGGCACTTGTCGACATTCCGATCACCAACGAGGCCTCGGTGCGCAGCTACTTTACGAAGACATCATGCAGCGGTGACTGCGTGACGATGTTCCTCGCTCAAGCACTCGCAACGGCGATGAACGCACGTGATACCGCGTTCGGGTCGGCACCGGTGGCGCTCGGCGACGAATGCCGCAGCGTCAACGAGTGGCTGGAGTATGCACTTCGCATGTCGATCCCCACCGATCGCACCGAACGTATCGCACTGAAGTCGCTCTTCGACGACCTGAACAACGGACGCCAGATCCGCTGCGCAGAAATCGACTGACATGTCTCCCGGCATCGCGCGGTCACACTTGACCACAGCACGATGCCGGGAGCGGTACTTGCAAGAACTCGCATCCGTTTCGCACACCACTCCGTGGTGGTGTGCGGAAAGTCGGCCACCGCGCTACGAACGGTTGGCGCCGTTGCAGCGCACTTTCGATCGGCGATCCACGCCGACGATCGTCACCACACCTCCACCGTTCGGGAATGCGGTGCCGACACGGGACAGTTGCGGCGGGGAGCCACCATCCCCCTAGGGCTCCCCGCCGCGACGCCGTCCCGCCATGCCGACGCAGACGACCATCGCACATCTCACCGGTTCGCTGCGTCACACCGGCAATGACGAGTCGGCCGCGACGTGCTCACCTGAGCACGTCGACTGCGCTATGCGGCCTTGAGCTGTTGGGCCTTCGTGCGGCGCACGGTGGTACGGCGCTTCCACATCTTCGTTTTCCAGTGCCGCTTGTGCCGACGCTTCACCCGCTCGCGACCGCGGCTCGCATCGTGATGATGCGCACGGTGGAACGCGTCGCCCGGGTCGTCAAGATCGTCGGCGTCAACTCCCCTGCGACACGACTCGGCGATATCACGCAACGATGAACTCACGCGCTGGCGTTCGGAGTGAAACTTGGCCCTGATCTGGGCCCGCTCGAGAGGAGCCTGTTCGAGGTTGATGTGCCGCTGACTCATGGAACCCCTTTCGCCGGGGCACGACGAGTCGACCCCGTTGGTGTAAGGGCGAAGGTAAGCGGCGAGGGTGCGCCTGCAGTTCCGATTCGGTGACGAACGCGTAACTTTCGCTCTGACCTACCGGTCAGGGAATTCGGTTCACGACGACAACGTACGGATCACGTACCGCCGACGCGGCGACCGACACCTTCCCAGTACTTCTCGCGCAAGACGACCTTCTGGATCTTGCCCGTCGGCGCTTTCGGAAGCGCGTCGACGAACATGACGTTCTTCGGCACCTTGTAATGCGAGATGAGCTCGCGCACGAAGTCCTTCACACCTTCCTCGGTGACCGTCGCGTCGGGCTTGCGCACGATGAATGCCGACACGGCTTCGCCCCACTTCTTGTCGGGGATACCGATGACCGCGCACTCGAGCACGTCCTGGTGACGGTAAATCGCCTTCTCCACTTCGGTGGAGTACACGTTCTCGCCGCCCGAGACGATCATGTCCTTCTTGCGGTCGACGATGTACACGTAGCCGTCGTCGTCCTTGTAGCCGGCGTCGCCCGTGTGCAACCAGCCACCACGCAAGGTCTCGGCGGAGAGATCCGGCTTGGCCCAATAGCCCTTCATCACCTGCGGGCCGCGACCGCAGATTTCGCCCACCGTACCGTTAGGCACCTCGTTGTCGTCGTCGTCGACGATCTTCACGTCGCAGATGTGCTGCGCACGGCCACCCGACATGAGACGCTTCTTTTCTTGCTCGGTCGCATCGGGTGCGAGACCGCGGCGGTAGTCGTACTTCGACAGGTACGTGAGCTGCACGGTCGCTTCGGTCTGGCCGAAGTACTGCACGAAGTCGATACCGAAGGCCTTCTTCGCCATGAGCACCGTGTCCATCGACACCGGCGCACCACCGAGACCGAAGTGCTTCAGACTCGTGAGGTCGCGCGGGTTGCGGGCCTGGATGTCGACGAGCAGGTTGAGCATCGTCGCGACGGGGACGGTCTTCGTCACCTTGTTCTTTGCAATCATGTCGAGACAGAGGTCGGGCATGAAGTCGATGATGACGACCGTGCAACCGGCATACCAGTACGGCAGTGCCATCGTGAACACGACGTGGAAGAGTGCACCATTGACGAGGTTGACGTCTTCGTGACAGATCTCGTCGGCAATGAGCAGGTTGACGATCTGGGCGAAGTTGTTGTTGTGCGTGAGCATGACGCCCTTCGACATGCCCGTCGTGCCGCCGGTGTAGCACACCCAGCACACGTCGTCGCCCTGCACCGGGCGCTCGGGAGTCGGCTCGGTCGCCGGCATCTTTGCGAGCAGTGCGTCGTAGTCCACGTCGAAGCCGTGCGCGCCGCCGAAACCGATGATCGTCTTGATGTTCGGGATGCGCGGAAGGATCTGGCGCACGATCTCGGCGTACTCGATGTCGACCATGAGCACGGTCGAGCCGGCGTCGTTGATGACGTACACGAGCTCCTCGGCCGTGAAGCGGTAGTTGAGCGGCGAGTAGAGCATGCCAACCTTGGCACACGCGAAGTACGACACAACGCACTGTAGTCGGTTGCGTGAGAGCAGGCTCACCTGCTGTCCTTGCTTCACACCGAGCGACTGCAGTGCGTGCGCAAGACGGTTTGCCTGCTCGTTCAAATCGCGGTACGTGAGGGTGGCCTTGTCCTCGTAGACCACGGCTTTCTTGTTCGGATACTTCGCCGCATTCATGCGCGCGATTTCGCCCATCAACAACATCTCGACCCCCATGTGAGTTCAATAGTCGGGCGTGCCACCGAAACGGCCCGCATCAACGGAGTGAAACTACCGATTCGCCTCAACGGCGGTCAAACCGGGCGACGACCTCGACGTGGTGCGTGTGAGGAAAAAGATCGACGACGGTGACGTCGCTCGGGTCGTAGCCGGCATCGACGAGCAGACGCGCGTCGCGCGCACCCGCGACCGGGTCGCAGCTAACGAGCACGATTCGCTCCGCCTCCGTGGCAACGAGCGACGCGACCCCGGCACGGCCGAGTCCGGCACGAGCCGGGTCGGCAATGACGAGACCGGCGGGTTGCGCGTGCCACTGCTCGACGGCGATGCACACGATCTCGACGTCGTGGTGCTCGAGATTCCGGTCGGCGTCGGCACAGGCACGATCGTTCGACTCGACCAAGATGCACGGCACGTCGCGATCGAGCAGCGTTGCCGCGAAGAGGCCGATGCCGCCGTACGCGTCGACGACCGTGCCCCGGTCGCCCGACAGGTACTCGCGGCCGGCCGCCGCACCGACGAGCGACACGAGAAGTTCGGCAGCCTCGGGCGACGCCTGAAAGAACGACCCCATCGACACGCGCAGCGGAACGCCTGCGACGTGCTGAGTGACCACCGCACCCGCCCCCCGACCGACGTCGTCGGGCAACCCGAGCAACCGCGCCTTGTCGTGCGCCAGCACCGCGCGTTCACCCGTGGACGTCGAGCAACGAATCGACACCTCGCCACCGCCGCGCACGCTCACTGCGCCGAGCAGATCGACGATCGCCGGATGGGTCACCATGCACTCGTCGACTTCGACGACGTCGTGCGACTGACGCTTGCGGAAGCCGAGCTTCCCGTTTGCACCGGCGGCGACACGCACGGTCGTGCGTCGCGCCGAATCGGACAATACGGGACCGGCGAGTATCTCGACGTCGGGAAGTCGGGCGGTGCGACGCCACGCCTCGCGCACGATGTCGAGCTTCGTCGTGTGCTGGACGTCTACGACGAGGTGCTGCCAGTCGCAGCCGCCGCAACCCGCGGCGACGAAGCGGCACGGTGGCGAGGTGCGCTGCGGTGACGCGTCGATGACGCGCAACAGAGTTGCCGTGGCGAAGTCGCGCGACGTGCGCTGCACCTCGACCTCGACCGTCTCGCCGGGCAACGCGCCCGAGACGAACGTGACGCGTCCGTTCGCGTCGCGTGCGAGTCCGTCGCCTCCGGCAACGAGTCGCTCGATCGTCAGGGTGGTGATCTGCGGCCCGGACATCGCATTGACCCTAGGCTGATCACCACGATGCGCCCGGTACAGATTGCACCGTCGGTGCTGCCCGTCGACTTCTCGAAACTCGGCGAAGCGATCACCGCACTCGATCAGGCTGGTGTCGATCTCATCCAGTGGGACGTCATGGACGGCCAGTTCGTGCCGAACCTCACCTTCGGACCAGACGTCATTGCATCGACCCGCCACCTCACCACAAAGCCGTTCGAGGCGCATCTCATGGTGCTCACACCCGAGGTGATGGCGAAGCGCTACGTCGAGGCGGGGTGTCAGCGACTCATCGTCCACGTCGAAGCATGCGACCATCTCCACCGCGTGCTCGGATCCATTCGCGAACTCGGCGCGAACGCCGCCGTCGCCCTCAACCCGTCGACCCCACCCGATGCCGTCGCCCACGTGCTCGACCTCGTCGATCTCGTGCTCGTCATGACGGTGAACCCGGGATTCGGCGGCCAGAGCTACATCGCAACCATGGAACCGAAGATTCGTGCCGTGCGCGACATGATCACGCGCGCCGGGCTCGATGACGTCGTCGACCTCGAAGTCGACGGCGGCATCTCACCGACGACGATTGCCGGTGCCGCCTCGGCGGGAGCGAACGTCCTCGTCGCCGGCAGTGCGCTGTTCCGCGACGAAAAGGGACTCAGCCACGCCGTGAGCGAGCTGCGTCAGCTCGGCGGCGACGCCTTTGCGCGCGCGCACCGCTGAGCAGACCCTTCACCGACACGAGCAATACGAGCGTGCCGAGCACGAGTGCGACCGGGGCGAGGATCGCAGCGAGCACCAACGATCGACTGCCGCGCAGCGGCGCGGCGACACCGCTGTCGACGGGATCGCCGTTGACGAGCAACGTGCGCACGGGGTCCTCGAAGGTCGGGCATTGCACACGGGCGGCCGCGGCGACGTTGTCTCCGCCGAACATCTCGGGCTCGGCACGCACCTTCGACTCGAGCACCGGCACGTCACCGAGAATTCCCGACGGTGCGGCGACTGCACCGACGAGGTAGGACGAGCCGACGCCGAGAAAGTTGACGTCGTCGGCCGGGTAACGCACGTTGAGCTCGCCGTTGACGAGGAGCTCGTTTACCGAACCGGCGCGCACGTCGTCGATCGAATACACCGCAAAGTTGCCGTCGAGGCGTCGCACGGTACCGATAAAGACGGCGCGCAACTCGGCAGGCTCCGGGCAGTTGGCGGGAATCGTCGTGACGGCGGACTCGATGACGAGAGCCGGAGCGCCGTCGTCCGCACCCACCTCGTCGGCACCACCCCCCTCGTCAACGTCGCCGACCGTCGGCGATCCACTGAGCACGAGGGCGACGAGCGCGGCGATCAGCGTCCCGTGAATCGCGGCTCCCGCTTCTCGGTGAATGCGGCGAGAGCCTCGGCCGTGTCCTTCGTCGAGAAGTTGAGACTCTGGGCGGCAGCTTCGTCACTTAGCGCCTGATCGAGCGACTTGGCGAACGAGTCGTTGAGCAGACGTTTCGTCAATGCCATCGCGATCGGCGGGCCGGCGGCGAGGCGCTGCGCCCACTCGGAGACGACGACGTCGAGTTGATCGGCGGTGACCACCTTGTTCACGAGTCCGTACCGCTCGGCATCGGCGGCGGTGAGGATGTCGGCGAAGTACATGAGCTCCTTGGCCTTCTGCAAACCGACGAGCCGCGGCACGAGCCACGAACCGGCGAAGTCCGGGGACAGTCCGCGCTTCGTGAAGATTTCGGAGAATTTTGCCGTGTCGGCGGCGACGACGAGGTCGCACGCGAGCGCAAGGTTGCATCCGGCGCCGACCGCCGCGCCGCGCACCTTCGCGATGACAGGCTGCGGAACGCGAAACAGCGCACGACAGACGTCGTTCATCCGTTCCATCCACATGAGACGGTGCTGACGCGGCGCGCCGTCATCGGCGGTGCCGCCCCACAGATCGGCGCCCGAGCAGAACGCGTCACCCGCACCCGTGAGCACGACGGCGCGCACCGTCGGATCGACGGCGATTTCACGCAATCCCTCCAGCAAGCCCGCCCACATTGCAGGCGTGACGGCATTCTTCTTCGCGGGGCGATTCAACGTGAGGGTGGCGACGCCTTCTGATCGCTCCAGCAGCACTTCCGACATGGTTCCGACGATACTTGGAGACCGTGGGATTCGATCCGCACCGCAAGTACCGAGCCACGCGCCTCGACTATGCAGTCGTGTTCGGTGCGTTCGCGGTGATCGCCGCGATCGTCGCGTGGGCATTCCTCGGCTGATTCATGGCGAAGTCGCCGCGTCGTCGCACCACCGCACCGTCGATCTGGGACGGTTTGTACGGTCCGGTCGCGGTGCGTCGCGTGCAGCCCTACGAGGCGTTGAAGGCGTACGTATGTCCGGGCTGTCACGGCACGATCCCGCCGCGTACGGGTCACGTCGTGTGCGTGCCGCGCGATGCGGCCGACCTGCGTCGGCACTGGCATCGCGGCTGCTGGGAACGTCGCCGATAATCCGCACGGCGCAAGCGTCGTCTCACAGCGAGTTGCCGACGTCGCACCGCACGTCGACGACGTCACCGATGACGGCGGCGACGTCGAACCGGATCCGTGCGGGTACCGATTCGCCCGCACTGCGGCGCGCGTCAAGATAGGCCGCGACTGCACGTCGCAGGCGCTGCACCTTGCGTGCATCGACGGACTCGAACGGATGACCGAAAT
>JBIIDI010000045.1:0-12696 GCA_044238425.1 Ilumatobacteraceae bacterium | reverse complement strand
TGGCGGAGCGAGCGCAATGTCGTCGCTGCCGTTGCAGAAGATGTACAACAAAGGGGTTCGCTACGAGATCGGACGCGTTCACGCCATTGCCACGGCACGACCCGTTCTCGATCTCGTCGTTGATGGGACCCTTGATCCTGCACGCCTCGTCACGTCGGTCGTTCCTTTTAGCGAGGCGGCTACTGGCATGACCGCACCCGGCACCAAGGTCATCTTCGTCAACGATCTCACATGATCAACCACTGAAAGGAAACATTCAATTTCAACTAGCGAGAACAACGTCGTGGTCATCGTTCGCGTTCCGGTGCCGAAGTTCGCACCGAAATGGCTCGTGAGAAAGAAGATGAATGCGACGGTCGACCTCTACTCGTCGATTGATGGTCTTGAGTTCAAACTGTTCACTTTTGAATCAGACAGTGGCGATTTCGGCGGTATCTACACCTGGCGTGACCGTGCTTCGGCAGAAAAGTGGTTCAATCCCGAGTGGTTTGCACGAGTGAAGCGCGAGCGTGGCAACGAGGCCTACGTGCGGTACTTCGATGCGCCTTTGTCAATAGACAATGTCCAAGGTGGAACGCCTGCTTCCATGGGCTCCTCGTTCGTGGCCACCCTCGTCCAAATCCCGATTCCACAGGGAGTTTCCAGGGAACTCGTGCTTGATGGCTTCGCCGGCGCCGAAGAGACCTACCGCAACGTTGGTGGCTTGTTGCGGAAGCACTTCATCCTCGGAGGTGACGGCACATTCGGTGGGGTGTACCTGTGGGATTCGAAAGCGAGCGCTCAATCGTGGTTCAATGATCAATGGCGCAAGCGCGTCAGCGAGACTTACGGTAACCCTCCGACCGTCGAGTGGTTTGAAGTCCCGATTGTGCTCCCAGCGAGGAAGTGACCTCAGAAGTTAGTGAGGAACCATCGCAAGCAGGGCCGAGCGCATGCGCGGAAGTCTCCGTCCTGCTTCCAACTCTCGGCCTGCTACTTCGATAGTCGCACTAACCAAGAGTGCAGCGGTTTCGAAGGGCGTGTTGACTTTGTCCCGAATGTCGGATGACAATGCCTTTGCAGCCTCTTCATTTCTTCGCCGCGCGAGGTCTGCGATGACTGGATCGTGTCTTGCCTGGAACAGCATTGACCGCACCCCGACTTGTTGGCGACAACCGTCAAGGAACGAGATGATTCTCGCACGCGCCCTTGTCGGGCCGTCTTTCTCGGACTCAACAATCTTCGCGATGTGCGCAAACAAGTCACGGTGGAAGGTCCGATGCATCTCGACGAGCAACTCAGTGCGATCATCAAAGTGAATGTAGAACGTGCCCTTTGCATGGCCCGCCGCGTTGGTGATAGCCCCAATAGTGAGGGTGTCGAGCCCGTCGGTTTCTGCCAGATTGATCGCGGCACGCAGCAGTTCGATTCGCGTCGGATGATTTCCTCCTGCCCGCGAACCCGGACCACGGCGCTGAACTGTTTCGTTCATCGGTACTCCGGAAGCGCCGGGAGGACGAGGACGAATCGGCAGTCCGTTCTCGCAGCAGCGAAGTGCCAGGCTCCAGGAGGGGTGTACAAGTAATCCCCTGGGCCGAGCTCTTGGCCTCCAATCGAAACATGTCCCTCGATCATGAACAGCTCCTCGCCTTTGGGATGGAGGTGGGCCTTGCCCCGCGCGCCTGCTTGCATGCGCACCTCAACTGTGGCGCCGCCATCGTCGTGCAGACGGAGGAGTCGGAACTTTCCGGCTCCGTCGGGATTGTCGAACCATTCACCGGACTCAGAAATTACGAACTCAGCACTCACGACGGCACTTCTTCTTTCCAACCGAGGAACTTCCGCAACGATCCCATGAACTGATCGGGCATCTCGGCGAACGCTTGATGCCCACACCGCAACTTCACCACTTGCGCATGACGAAGCGACTTTCTCGCGCGACGGCCGTCAATCAACCACGGCAGGATGGGGTCTTGGGTCCCCCACACAAGTAGTACCGGAACATCGACGTTCATGGCATCCGGCGCAGCTTTGTGATTCTTGTCCGTGAAGCTCCGCCACACTTTGGCAAATGTTTGACTCTGTGCCTCAGATTGCGAGGCGATTGCCACGGCCGTACGGATCGCGTCAACATTCGCCGTGCGGCGCCTGAGGTACAGGCGCGGAAGGAGACGCATCGCAAACGGTGCAAATCTGTCCCAGCCGAAGAGCCGACACGCCAAGAATGTTGTTGGCCAACGTGGAGTGAACCCACCCGGATTGACGAGGACAAGGTCGCTCACGAGTCGCGGATGGCGGGCCGCAGTGCGAATGGCAGCAAACCCGCCGACTGAGTTTCCGATCAAGGTGTAAGGACCACGCCCCAGACTCTCCAGGATTCGGGGAAGAAGATCGGCGAATGCGCATGCACCTAACTCCGTAGTGACTCCGCTGTCACCGTGGCCCGGCCAATCAACCGCGAAGACGGTCGCATGCTTGGCGAGGGAATCGAGCACACCGTCGAAATCATGGTGACTTCCGCCGTTTGCGTGCAGAAGCACGACTGGGGGCCCTGAACCAGTGGAGTGGATGGCGACATCTCCGAACTTGATTATGTCGAACTGCATTGCGCCAGAGTACATGACCATACGGTCATGAATAAAAGGACCGGTCACAGTGAGGAATCTGGAAAGGTTTCACAAACCAACAGTGGCGTACCCCCCCCGTTTGGCCACACGACTTCGTTGCGCATCTTCATTGATCTGGATCTCTTGCAATACGACGAGGTACGGCTGCGGCGGGAAAGTGGAACGACGTATTCGGTGTCGAGCCGAACAAGTTGGTGGAGGCCAGTGGTGGAGAAGTCACCGACCTGAAGCGCATTTAGCCATTCATAGTGCGTCGAGCATCTGGAGAACGAAGTCCCAACTCTTCTTCATTCTTGCGTTGGAAGGGAATCGTCCAAGGAGCTCCAAGTCGACGAAGCCGTGGACGAGTGACCACGCCGCTCGTGCCTGCTCATGGCTCCCATTGATCACCGTCATGACCAGAGTCACGAGTTGCTTCTCGACGGCGGTATCCATCCCTGAGCGAACAAGCGGAGTTCGCATTGTTGCTGCGTAGAGATGTGGGTTGGCAATGGCCCACTTTCTGTATGCATTCGCGAAGTCTGATCTGTTCGGCCGAGATCGTAAGAGCACTGCGTGGCAGGACCTCAATCCATTTTCTTGGATGTGGGCCACGATCCGATCACGCCCATCGACATGCTTGTAGAGGCTCGATGCCTTGATGTGAAGTCGGTCAGCGAGATTACGCATCGAGAGGGAGTCGAGGCCTGACTCCATCACCAAGACAAGAGCCTCGTCGAAGAGGCGTTCCCGCGTTGGGCCGGTGGTGTTAGCCATAGTACGGTCAAGCTAACGCTGTTAGCCACAGGAGATGAACATGTGCGGTCACGTTCTGGGAGCACCTCGACTCATCTTGAGAAGCGAAGGATTCGTTGTGCTTGGGGCGTCTCTCTGGGGCTATCGGCACTATGGCGCCCCAATGCTCCTCGTACCACTTGTGTTGTTCCTGCCTGACTGGTTCATGTTTGGCTACGTTGCATCGACACGTGTAGGCGCCACGATCTACAACACCGGTCACTCGTATTTGGCTCCAGCCGCGCTGTGGTTCGTGGCGGCGGTTATCGAGAGCCCCGGAACAAAGGCTGCTGCGCTGGTATGGGCAGCCCACATCGGGATGGACCGCGCATTGGGCTACGGGCTGAAGTACCCAGATTCGTTCCGCAATACCCACCTGGGTCGGCTCAACCTAGGCAACAGTCCTCGGACTGCCAAATAGGTTTCACAAACCAACCGTGGCGAAGTCACCGACCTGAAGCGTTGGCGACGGTTAATTGAACGAGAACTACTGTCGGTCCATGGCTGGGAAAGACGAAATAGGGCGGGTGCTTCGGTCGTACGCCCAAGCTTGGCTTGCATCCGATCTCGAGAAGGTGCTCGCTGCATACCACGACGACATCGAGCTCCACTACATGGGCAGCAGCCAGTTGGCCGGCACTCACCGAGGACGTGATGCAGCATTTGCGGCACTGGGGCAGGCGTCGGTTCGGACATCTCGGAAACTCGTCGAGGTGAAAGATGTGATGGTGGGCGATTCGTTCGGCGCGCTACTCGCCATCGAGGATTTGGGGGATCCGCCGCGACGTGTTCAGAGAGTCCTTCTCTACAGAGTGCAGGACGAGAAGTTGCGTGAGTGTTGGCTTTTTGACGAAGACCAGCGGTTCATCGACCAGTTGTGGTCAAAGGAGTCCTAGGTCCATGCTCGAGATGCGGAAAGTCTGCGAGCGGTGTGTGTCGTCATTGTCTGACGACGGGCCGGCGGTGATCTGCAGTTTCGAGTGCACGTTCTGTACTTCTTGTGGCTCTGCGATGAGTCATCGCTGTCCGAACTGTGGCGGCGAATTGGTGCTTCGACCGCGTCGATCGGGCACGTGATTCGACGCCCGTACGGGTTCCAACCCTGACTAGTTGACTTCCTTCGCTTTGCCGCGCCAGGCGATGAACATGCTCGGCAACCCCTCGACGATGAAGCCGAAGCAGAAGAAACCAAAGACGAAATGGTCGAACGTGAGAGTCTCGTCGGCGGTGTCGTAGGCGACGAATGCGAAACCGCCGAGAATTGGAATGATCCAACCGAGCAGTCGGTATGCGGATCGATATGCCGAATCACGTATCTCGGTCAGCCGTTCGTCAATCAGCTCGGTTGGGGCGTCGGCGAGCGCGCGTACGGACTGCCGTACCAACACGTAGGAGGTCACGGTCAGAACCGACCACCACGAAAAGAGTGAGTCGGAGAAGCCGAGACTCCACGTCAGATCGAAAGCGCCGAGCAGGTTGAGCGCCCATGATGTTGCTGCGAGCACCACGAATCGACGTTGGTTCGTGTGCGAGAGCAGCCATCGATACTTCTGGGCGTACTCCGCCGACATCACTTGCGTGATCTCGCCCGCAAACACCCCTTCTTTCCAGTAGAAGCGCCCCAGCTTCTGGCGCGGTCCCGATTCGCCGGGCACCCTGAAGCCGAGCAGACGGCGCACGCGAAACGTGTCGTACTTGCGGAAAATCCAGACCGCCTGGGCTGCAACTGCGATGACGCAGGCCGCAAGAACGATCGAAATGGTCGATGATGAGGGGTTCATTTCACGTTTGCCTTTCTCCGGTTGAACGGTTCGAGTGAGAAGATCTCGGTGACGTCGGTGCGAAGAATCTTGGCAATCGTCAACGCGAGAGAAAGACTGGGGCTGTATTCGCCGCGTTCGATGTAGCCGATCGTCTGATAGTGAACGTCGGCGCCCCGTGCAAGCTCATGTCGAGACAAGCCGCGGGCCTCGCGCACTTCCTCAAGCCGATTGAAAACCGGCGTTTCTTCCTTCGGTTTCCGTCCCATGCTGAAGTAGCATAATTGCTATGTTGTAATAATGCAACACATAGCAGAGTGGCTCCGGGTCGTTCCGACACCGCTCCTTGGGTAAGGGATCGTGACGTTCTCCAATTACCGCTACGGTTACCAACGATGACCGTGAAGCCGCTACCGCAGCGTCGACTCGGCAACTTGACGGTGTCGGCAATGGGCTTCGGCTGCATGTCTCTGTCGAGTACGTACGGGCCGTCCGACGACAACGAGTCCGTCCGCACTCTGCAGGCGGCGGTCAACCTCGGAGTCACCTTCTTCGACACCGCCGACTTGTACGGCGACGGGCACAACGAGAAACTCGTGGGCAAAGCATTGGCCGGCGTGCGCAGCGATGTGGTCATAGCGACGAAGTTCGGTTTCGTGCGCAACGCTGCTGGGCAACTCACGGTGAACACGAGCCCAACGCATGTTCGCAACGCCGTCGACCGCTCGCTTGAGCGCCTCGGCGTCGACGTGATCGACCTGTACTACGCCCATCGCGTGGGAAAAGACGTCCCGATCGAAGAAACAGTTGGCGCAATGGCCGAACTCGTCACGGCGGGGAAAGTCCGCCACCTCGGTCTGTCGGAAGCTGCGGCGGGAACGGTGCGTCGGGCACATGCCGTGCACCCGATCACTGCCGTTCAGTCAGAGTGTTCGCTGACGACCCGACAGCACGTCAGTGACCTACTGCCAACCCTGCGTGAATTGGGTATCGGTTTCGTTCCGTACAGCCCACTTGGTCGCGGGATTCTCGGCGCTCGAGTTGGCGAGACGTTCGAACCGGGAGACTTCAGACCGTTGTTGCCGCGCTTCGACGAGCATCGCTTGGCTCACAACCGATCCGTGGCGGCGCAACTGATTCCGCTTGCGGAGCGGCATTCGGCGACTCCCGCGCAGCTTGCGCTCGCGTGGGTGTTGGCGCTCGGCGACGACGTCGTGCCGATTCCCGGCACTCGATCGGCTGAGCGGGTTGCGGAGAACCTCGGTGCATTGCGAGTGAACGCGACTCCTGATCTACTGGCGACTTTGGAGCGCATCACCAACGACATCGCCGGTGATCGTTACCCGGACTTTCTGGACGCACTCATCGACCACTGACTTCGGCTGAGCGTCGAGTTATCGATCCGAGGAACGCATGATTTCGGGCAGCAGGTCGAAGTAGACCGTCACGACGAGAGTGTCGTCGTCAACGTGCTCGCCGAGTTTCGACCAGTACGCCCGATGGCTTGCGCGAAAATCCTCCGAGCTCAGGTCGCCCTCGGCTTCGGCAAGCGCGAATTCGTCGGGGACGTCGCCGAATCGGACCACCTGCGCACGCGTTACCCGGAGCGTGCCGACATGGGCTCCGGAGTTGTCAACCATCGCCAAGAGCTCACCCACGTGCTCGACGGGTTCACTTTCCCTTTCGTATTCGCTGAGCAAACCAGCGGTTGCGCGCTTGTTGCTGTGGAGTACGAGCGTGACGAGGTTTTGCCGGGACGGTCCCGGTGTGCCGAATTCGATCGAGCGAAGTCCGTCGACCCGCGGAAACATGGAGTGAATCTACTGAAGTCGAAACACGGGCTCTTGTACTGCCTTGTTTCGCGTGGTGTTGTCGTATCTCAACCACGGCACGGTCGGCGCCCCGCTGCGCCGGGTGATCGGGAAATACCGGCTAAGTCAGGACGACATCGGACTTTTGATCGCTGCGCTGTCACGCAGCGCGTGACGGGTTGCGAGGCGGTCCGTAAGTGGTGCGGCGTCTACTTTGGCGCTTTCGCCGACGACTGACGCCCACGCTTCAGCAGCCAGACGCCGGTTGCAAGGAACCACAGTTGGACGACGGTGACCGTGATCGTGAGCAGGGGACCTGCATCGACACCGAATAGTTCGACGGCACCGAGCACGAGAGCAACCGCCGAGATGACACCCCACACGGCGAGCCAGCGCGGAAACATCGCCGATCGCAACAGTCCGACCGAAAGAAATCCAATGGAGATCGCCGCAAACAGGCCGACACCGAGTGCCTCGCCAATCGTCCCGCCGTACGAATTCAACGCGTCGTAGATGTGCGAAATCGTGGTTCTCTGAGCGTCGTCACCCGCCTGGTTGTACGCATCGGCGAGTCCGGGCATCGCACTGAGCCAGCGCACGATGCCCAGACTGCGGGCGACCGCGGATCCAACGGCAAAACCGATGACCAGGCGACGAATCGTCGACGACATGTTCGTTTCGACGAGCCGAGCCAAAAAGACGATCGTCACGGCAAACAAAATCGAGTAGAGGAGGTATGCCGCGTAGCCCATGCGAACAGCGCCCTCGTTCTCGGCGAGTCGAGGAAGGGCGATCGACGCAGGGTCGCTGAGACTTGCCGGCCAGTTGATGGCCGAGCCAAGTACGAAAGTGGGCACGAAGAGGAGAAGCCCCTGCAGGACCGCTATCCACCCGGCTGAACGAACCGGAAGATCGGTACCAGGGTGTCGCTGTGGTGATGGCACTTTGTTCATGGGATCTCTCCTGTCGGTGTTGCTATTGAGCGTGCTGGCGCCACCAGGCGATAGTCGTGGCGAGAGAGTCGTGTATCGGCGTGGCATGATCACCGAAAGTGGTGGCGTACGACGAGTGATCGACCACGAAATCCTCCTCGAACTCGTACATCATTTCCACCGTTTCGCGTACCGGTGCGACGAAGAGACCGAGCAACCTCACCTGATTGCGACTGCGAACCACGTGGCGTGGTGTGACGCCGGCGATCGATGCCGCCACCTCGAGAAACGCACGCGTCGTGACGGTGAGTGCACTCGGTACGTGCCACGGCCGGCCGAGTGATCTTTCGTCGAGTGCAAGTCGAACGAGCGCCTCGCCGAAGTCACCGACGTAGGTGTAGGTATGAAGCGTGTCTGCGCTGCCGAGAACGTCCGCCTTCTTTCCTTTCAACATCGGTGGGAAGAATCGTTCACCGACCACCGATGCGGTGGCATGAGGACCGAAGAAGTCCGATGCGCGACCGGCGGTTACCTTGATGCGCCCGGCTCGGTGCTCGTCGGCGAGCGACTTCCACAAGTTGGCGCGAGTCTTGCCCTTGCGTGTGGTGGCGACTAGCGGAAGCGCTTCGCTCATCGCTCCTGCGACAGGACCGTAGCCGTACATGTTTTCCACCGACACGAGCACGGCTTCGCTGCCGCGAGTTGCTTTCACGACACTGTCCTGCAACGCCGGGAATTGTTGTGGCCAACGGTGGTAGGGCGGTTGTGAAGCTTGATACACGGCCGAGCAGCCGGAAATCACGGATTGCAGTCGCTCGGTGTCCAAGGCGTCTGCTGTGATTGTGCGGGCACCGGCGATCTTCGTACCCCGTCGGCTCACGACGTCGACATCAATTCCGCGTTGTACGAGTGAGTCGACGATTGCGCGGGCAACTGCACCTGCCCCGATGACGACGTGCCGTGTCACACCGCTTCCTTGGTACGAGCAGGCTGAACCCGGCTCGGCAGGAATCGATAGGCGAGCAGCGCACCGAGAATCGCGACGATTCCGACGGTCGTGCACGCCACCTGAAATCCGTCAAGGAACGACGTGCTCGCCACGTCGCGGATCGCCTGTGCCGTTGCCGGATCGCCCGCCTGCTCGGCAACCGTGAACGCCGCACCCACCGACTTCTCGGCGGCGGCAAGGGCGTCATCGGGGAGGGGGAATCCGCCGAGCAACTCGACGATCCGCGGTCCGTACGTGGTGGCGAAGATGCTGCCGATGATCGCCACGCCGAGCGTGCCGCCAACTTCGCGACTCGTGTCGTTGATGGCCGAGCCGACACCGGCCATCTCGCGGGGCAACGAACCCATCACCGACTCCGACGAGGGGCTCGTGACGAGCGCGAGCCCGCACGCCATGAGCACCATGCTCGCAACCACCGGTCCGAAGTACGCGCTGTCGACGTTCAGCGTGCCCGCCCAGAGTTGTCCGAGTCCCATGAACAGCAAACCGACGGGAACGACGCGCTTTGCTCCGAATCGCAGAGCGAGCTGTGCGGCGATCGGCGCGGTGACACCCGCACCGACGGCGAACGGGAGCGTGCGTAATCCTGATTCGAGCGGGTCATAACCGCGTACGAACTGGAAGTACTGCGTGACGAGGAACGTGAAGCCGAACAACGAGAAGAATGCGATGAAGATCGCCGAGGTGGCGGCAGTGACGCGCATGTCGCGGAACACGCGCACGTCGAGCAGGGGGTGCTCGACCGTGCGTTCGCGGCGAATGAATGCGGCGGTGAGCACGATCGTGCCGACGAAACCGGCGATCGACGCTCCACTCGTCCAGCCTCGGTGCGGTCCCTCGATGATCGTGTAGACGAGCAGCGAGACGAAGGAAATGGACAGCACGAAGCCGAGGACGTCAAGACGCTTGGTGTCGGGGTCCTTCGACTCGGGAACGAAAATCCACTGCAGCAACAGCCCGACGATGACGATCGGAATGTTGATGAGGAACACGGATCCCCACCAGAAGTACTCGAGCAAGAGGCCACCGGTGACCGGTCCGAATGCCACGGCGGCACCCGACACCGCCGACCAAACGCCGATTGCCTTTGCGCGTTCGACGGGGTTGCGGAACACGTCGATGAGGATGGCGAGAGTGCTCGGAAAGACGAGTGCAGCACCGATACCCATGAGCCCGCGCCCGATGATCAGCTCGTTGGTCGTGTCGGTGAATGCGGCCCAGGCGGAAAACACGCCGAACAGCACCATGCCGATTTGCATGACGATTTTGCGGCCGTAGCGGTCGCCGAGCCCGCCGCACGCGAGCAGGAGACCGGCGAAGACGAGGGCGTACGAGTCGACGATCCACTGCAGGCCACTGGTCGACGCCTCGAGTTCGCGCGCGAGGGTCGGGATCGCAACGTTGATGATGAGGTTGTCGACGACCACGAGAAATACCGACAGGCTGAGAATCGCGAGAATCCACCAACGGCGTCGGTGCACCGCAGCGTTGGGATGGGCGGGGGTGGCGGTGTCAGTCATGTAGACAGTGTCTAGTTGGTGAACTTGATAGTGTCAAGTCGTGGCTAGCAGCTTGCGGGACAAGGTGATTCGGGCAGCCGTTGCGTACATCGCGCGCAACGGACCGGACGGGCTGTCGTTCCGTCAGATTGCCGCCGACGCGGGGGTCAGTCACCAAGCGCCGTACCACCACTTCGGCGATCGCGGCGCGATTTTCAGCGAGATCGCCCGACTCGGCTTCCTCAAGTTCGCCGACGAACTGAGTGCTCCACCGCGCGCCGACGAGGACTCCGATCTCGCGGTGCGCATGTGCGAGAGGTACGTCGACTTCGCCCTGCGCAACAAGGGCTACTTCCGGGTGATGTTTCGCGCCGATCTGTGCAACATGGGGGAGGCACCCGAGACGCAGCGGGCAGGTGATACTGCATTTCAGGTGTTGCTCGATGCCGTGAGCCTGATCGTCGGCGAATCCGCATCGGTGGACGACATCCGCGTGCACGCCACGGCGATGTGGTCCGCCGCGCACGGTCTTGCGACGCTGCTCATCGACGGCCCGTTGGAATTGAAAATCGGGACGGTCGACGATCGGCGCGCACTCGTTCAGGCCGTCGCCCGACGCCTCGCCGTCGGTGTCGGCCGGATCAACGTGATTCATTGACGCTTTGTTGCGGTGGCAGACTGGTCGCCGCTACATGAACGTCATTCCCGATCTTGCGACGCAGACACCATTGTGGCTGGCGCTGCTCACGGTGGGAGTGAACGCCGTTGTCGGCGCGTTGCGTGCGACGATCGACGATGATCGACACTGGGACATCGTCGGTGTGACGACGTTCGGCGTGCTCACCGGACTGGGTGGGGGATTCATTCGCGACATCCTCGTGGGAAACCTCCCGGTGGAGAGCTTGCGCACGCCATGGTTCCTCACGACGGCGCTTGCCGCGATCGTGCTCGTGTTGTTCGTCGGGGAACGGGTGGTGCGCATTCAGGTCGTCGTCACGCTGCTCAACGCCCTTGCTCTTGGTTTGTTCGCGATTACCGGAGTTGCGTATGCGCTGCGTGCCGGACTGCCCGTGATGTCGGCACTGTTCATCGGTGTGGCATCGGCGGTCGGTGGCGGTGTTCTCGTGTCGGTGCTGAAGGGAGAGATTCCGTCAATCCTCGTCACGAGTGCACCGAATGCGCTCGTCGCCTTGCTCACGTCGGGGGTGTACGCCGCAGTGGCGGTGGCAAACAGTCGCCTTGCCGGCCTCGTTGCGATCGTTGCCGGCATCGTCACGCACTACGCCGCACAGTGGCTGGGGCTGCGCACCCGACGTGCGGACAGCCCGTCGGCCCTGCTTTTCACGCGAGAGCCGAGAGACACGTGATGTGCCGCCCATGCGGCGTCGTGAGGTGATGCGAATCGTGAGCGACTCTTCCGATCCGCGCATTCGACCGGTTGCGGATCCGACACCCGAGGTGCGCGAGATCTACAAGAACGTGCTGTCAACCCCCACCGGCGATCCGCTCAACGTCTTTGCCACCCTGGCGCACAACCCGCGCGTATTGAAGCGCTTCTCGTTGTTTGCCGGCATGTTTCTGGCGAAGAACTCGATTCCCGTGCGGGAACGCGAAATCGTCATCCTGCGCGTGGCATGGAACAGTCGCAGCATTTACGAGTTCGGCCAGCACACGGTGATCGGACGCGAGTGTGGGCTCGTCGATGCTGAGATCGCCGATCTTGCGCGCGCGCAGCCAGTGCTGCAGTGGTCGGCACGTGATTCAAGCCTCATCGCCATGAGTGACGAACTGTGCCGCGACAACGACATTGGTGATTCCACGTGGGCCGCATTGCGCAACCAGTGGTCGGAGAGCGAACTCGTCGAGTTGATCATGCTCGTCGGTTCGTACAGGGCTCTTGCCGGCTTCCTCAATGCGACGCGCGTCGAGCGCGACGCCGGAGTTCCCGGCTGGCCCGACGACGCCGACGTGTGATTGCGTGCGTCGAGTATGTGCGTTTAGCCGCTCAGAACCGGTCGGGGCGCGCGACGTGAGTCGGTGACACCCATGCCACCGTCGCGTAGGTGTCGAAGTACTTCTCGGCGAGCATGTCAAGGATCTTCTCGGCGACCTTCTCGGTGACGACCGTTTCGAGGCGAATGCTCGGACCCGCGAGATTGAGCGCAGACTTGCCGGTGCCACCTTCGCCGCGCACGGTGCTCACCGAGTAGCCCTTCGCGCCGCACTTCTTCACGTCGTCAATGAGTCGCTGCTCGACCGCCGATTCGGAAATGATCGTGACGAGCTGTCGCGGTGTCGTGGCCAT
>JBIIDI010000044.1:0-12707 GCA_044238425.1 Ilumatobacteraceae bacterium | reverse complement strand
GTCCCCGTGACAGTCCCCGGGACCGTGCCCGGTGATACGACGAGTGGCGGCTAGCGGATTTCTCCGCGGCGCACGATCACCTTGTCGACGAGCCCGTACTGCTTGGCGTCTTCCGCGGTGAACCAACGGTCGCGCTCGCTGTCGCGCTGAATTTCCTCGATCGGCTTGCCCGAGTGGAACGAGATCAACTCGGCCATGCGGCGCTTCGTGTACGCCAACTGCTCGGCCTGGATGGCGATGTCGGAGGCCTGACCGCGCAAGCCCGCGAGCGGCTGGTGCATCATGATGCGCGCATTCGGCAACGAGTAGCGCTTGCCCTTCGTTCCGGCGGTGAGCAGGAACTGGCCCATCGACGCCGCGAGCCCGACGCACACCGTGGCGACGTCGCACGAGATGAACTGCATCGTGTCGTAGATCGCCATACCGGCCGTCACCGAACCGCCGGGGCTGTTGATGTACAGCCATACGTCGGCCTTCGGATCTTCGCCTTCGAGGAACAGCAGCTGCGCACAAATCTGGTTCGCCACGTCGTCGTTGACGTCGGAGCCGAGCATGATCACCCGGCTCTTCAGCAGACGGCTGAAGATGTCGAGGCGCGGATCGAATCCACCGTCGAGGGCCATGGGGACGCTGGGCAAGGTCATGCGTCGAAGGCTAACGCTCGCCGCGAGCCGGGCGCGGCGTTGAGCGTCGAACTCCGCTGAACACCACCGCGATGCGTTCGTTGTCGCGGATCATGTGACGAATGGCGAGCACTCCGGCGAGTCCCGCCGCTCCGGTGGGGCTCACGTCAATGTCCGTATGTCGGTGCGCCAATTCGTACGCCTCGTGAATCTGCTTCTCGCTCGCGACGACGGGAGAACCCTCGCTGCGTTGCATCGCATCGCACACCGACACCCAGTCGTACGTTTCGTCATCGAGAATGCCGTCGGCAAACGAGTGCGGCGCGTCCCACGGCCACATGCAGTCGTCCCAATGATGCGCGGCGTCGGCGAGTGATGCGAACCGTGTTGCTGCGTTCCACGCGCGCGCCAACGGCGCGCAACCCTCGGCCTGCACCGCGTGCAACTGCGCGCTCGTTCCCCCGGCGTGGAATCCGCGGGCCAAGCTCGCGGCGAACGCACCACCACCGACCTGCACGAACAGCCGCGACACGAGCGGCGGTGGTGCATGTTCGGCCACCCACGCCATTTCCCACCCGATCGTGCGACCACCGTCGAGACACCAACCGTTCTCGGTCCCCTGCACACCGAACGGAACCGCACCACCGTGCACCGCCTCGCGGAACCGGTGCACGCACGGGTCACCGGGCGGATCGTCGTCGCGGCGCGGACACACGACGACGTTGGCGTCGAGTTGCGCGAGCATTGCGAGCACGTCGGCGTCGGCGGAGGTGGGAACGAACACGCTGATCGGCCAGTGCTGCGACTTCGCCAGCGTCGAAGCGGCAATCGCCGCGTTGCCGCACGAGGCAATCGCCAGCGACGGGCGTTCGTCCGTCGATCGCCACGGTGCGCGACCGACTCGCTCGAGCGTGACGAGATGAAGCAACTCGACGAACAAGTGACGTGCCTTGTGCGACCCGGCGACGTTGTTCGTTTCGTCTTTCACCCATACGCCGCCGTCGGGCGAGAACCCGAGCGCGTCCGACAACCGATCGGCACGGGCGAATGGCGTGATGCGAAAACCGGTTCCGGCGACGACGGCAACTCGGGCGTCGCTGTCGCGCACGATCGCGACGCGCTGCTCCACCGTGAGCCCGAGCGCAGCGGCGAAAGAGTCCCAGGCGAGATACCGACGGAACGCGAGGAACGGATTGTCGTCGTCGCCACCTTTTTCACGGCGCAACGGTGCGACGTCGGATTGCGGCGCGAGCACGTGGTGACGGTCGGCGTCGCTGCTCGACGGACACCGCCACGACAACGGAGTGCCGACATCAACAACGGCGCCGCACACGACGCACTTCCATGCGCGAACGATCGGTGGCGTGGCGTGCGGGTTCGCCGTGAGCATCAACGCGATGCGGCGACGCGGCGGTTGAACTCGCCGATCATCTCGTCCCACACCGGCAGGTAGCGGCGCAAGCCGCGCCAGAAGTCCTGCGAGCGACGCGCCTCGAAGGTTTCGAGCGTGGTGCCCTGTTGCTCGACCCACGTGTAGTAGCCGAGGTTGAAGATGCGGTTGCGGTCGTGCTGCGTGCAGTCGATCATCGCGTCGGTCGACACGTCACCGAGGTGCTCGGCGAACACCTCGGCGGCGTCGATCTCGGTGAAGTCGTTCTTGAAACGGCGGGCCAGCGTCTTGCGACGCTCGCTCGGGTACAGATCGGCGCCGTCGGTGGCGATGGTGACGAGCACGTCGTCGGGACCGAGGTTGCGCAACTTCGCCGTCTTGATCGCGGCGATGACGTTGCAGATCGCCGAGAAACCGAAGTGCGGCAGCGTGGCGAGAACGTTCTCGGGAACGTGCTTGCGCTCGCGCAGGTAACGCAGACCGACCTCGGTGTTGAACAACACGTCGAGTTCGTCGGTGGCGCGGTCGGACACCGCGGCGACGACGTCGGTGTTCATGACGTTGTGGATGAGCGGAATGTGCTTGTCGCCGATGCCCTGGATGTTGTGCTCGCCGAATCCGTTCTCGAGCATGGTCGGACACTCGAGAGCCTCGACCGCAACGATCGCCGCGCCGTGGTCGTCCTTCAGTCGGTCACCGGCGGCGATGGTGCCGGCCGATCCCGTGGCGCTCGAGAAGCCGGCGAGGCGCCAATGCGCGTTGCCGACGGTCGTGCGCGCGTGTTCGTACACGTGCGACAACGCACGGCCCGTCACCTCGTAGTGGGCGAGGTGGTTGCCGAACTCGCAGAACTGGTTGAAGATAAAATTGATCGGGTCGCGGCGCATCTCGTTGCACGCGTCGTAGATCTCCTTCACGTTGCTCTCCGTGCCCGGCGTGCGAACGACGTCGCTCGGATCGCTCGTCCAGCGGTCGAGCCAGTCGAAGCGCTCCTGCGACATGCCGGCGGGCAGTACAGCGACACCTCGCGCACCCATGATCTTGCTGATCGCCACGCCGCCGCGCGCGTAGTTGCCGGTGGACGGCCAGATGGCACGGTGCTTGGTCGGATCGAACTGACCGGTGATGATGCGCGGTGCGAGACACGCGTACGCCGCGAGCACCTTGTGCGCGGTGATCATCGGGAAGCGGTCGCCGAAAGCGACGACGATCGGGCTCGCCACGCCGGTGAGCGACGACGGCAGCACGACGTAGTCGGGCACTGCGACCCGCTCGCCGGCCAGGTCGTTGTACCAGTGCACGCGGAACAAGTTGCGCGGATCGGCGGCGTTCTTGTCGACGCCCTTCGTCAGCGCGGGGTCGATGCTCGTCGGATCGGCGAGCTGGGCGAAGGTCGGCAGCACGACGCGCGTCGCTGCGCACTGGGCGACGGCATTGGCCAGCGCCCTTTCGTCGACGATCGTGTCGGCCAAACCCAACTGATCGGCGAACGACGTGGTGTTCAGCGCCGACGCATCGTGGGTTGCAGTCACCTTGACATTCTGTCAAAGGAACCGACCCGGGGCTACCCTTTCCGTTCACCCGCCGGCGTAGCCCAATGGCAGAGGCACGGCGCTTAGGACGCCGCCAGTGAGAGTTCGAGTCTCTCCGCCGGCACGGACCTCAGCGCGGGGCGGCGAGCAACTCGGCGAGTCGGCGAAACGCCCGCCCCCGGTGCGACATCGCGTGCTTATCGGCGATCGTCATCTCGGCGAACGTACGACCGTCACCGTCGGCGGGGGCGAACACGGCGTCGTAGCCGAAGCCCCGATCACCGCGCTCGAGTTCGGTGATGGTGCCGCGACACTCCCCTTCGGCAACGACTTCGCCACCGTCGGGATGCGCGAGCACGACGACGGTGCGGAACCTGGCGGTGCGCGCCGCACCCGCCACGCCGCGCAACGCGTCGAGCAGGCGGCGACGGTTGTCGGCGTACGACGCGTCGTCGCCGGCAAAGCGAGCCGTGCGTACGCCCGGCGCACCGCCGAGTGCGTCGACCTCGAGACCGGTGTCGTCGGCGACGGCGGGCAAACCGGTGGCGGCGACGAGTGCGCGGGCCTTCAGCCGCGCATTGCCGAGCAGCGTGTCGGCATCTTCGACGACGTCGGGCACGTGCGTCGGGCGCGGCAACAACTCGACGACGCCGACGAGCAGATCCTCGATCTCGCGCACCTTGTCGGGGTTCGCCGACGCGCACACCACGCGCAACACGTCGTTACCGCGGCGACGGCTGCACACTGAGCACGCTGCGCTGCAGGTCGACGATGCGCCCGATACCCGACGATGCCAGCGTGAGCAAATCATCGAGCCGGCCGCGACCGAACGTCGCACCTTCCGCCGTGCCCTGCACCTCGACGAATGACGGCTCGGCACCGTTCCACGGCGCGAGCATGACGACGTTCATGTCGACATCCGCCGTGGAATCTTCCACGTACGGCAAGTCGAGCACCGGCACGCCGTTGTGCACACCGACGCTCACCGCGGCGCACAACGAGTGCAGCGGATGCTTCGGCAGGGCGCCGGCCATGACGAGTCGCGTGAGTGCGTCGTGCAACGCGACGTAGGCACCGCAGATGCTCGCAGTACGCGTACCGCCGTCGGCCTGCAGCACGTCGCAATCGAGCACGACCTGGCGCTCACCGAGCAGCTTCATGTCGCACGATGCGCGCAAGGCGCGCCCGATGAGTCGCTGAATCTCCACCGTGCGGCTGCTCTGCTTGCCCTTTGCCGCTTCACGGTCGACGCGCTCCGGAGACGAACCGGGGAGCATCGAATACTCCGCCGTCACCCATCCGCTGCCGCGGCCCTTCATCCAGCGCGGCACGTCCTCGTCGACCGACGCGGTGCACAACACGCGCGTACGACCGAACGACACGAGCACCGAACCCGACGCCATTTCGGTGAAGTCGCGTTCGAAGCGCACGTCGCGCAGTTCGTCGGGCTTGCGACCGTCGGGTCTCGTCATGATGTTGCTCCCAATCTCCAGGGTTCGACCGATACGACTTCGGGACCGAGCAAACGGCGCGCGAGGCGCGCGAACTGCTCGACGTTTCCCGATGACAGGAACGTGTGGCGTGCCGGAGCGTCTCCGGCCGCGCGGACACCGCGGCGATCCAGCTCGTCGCGCACGGCAAAGGCTGTTTCGCTCGCGCTGCTCACGAGTACGACACCGTCGCCCATGACGCGCTGGATGACCGGGGCAAGGAACGGGTAGTGCGTGCAGCCGAGCAACAATGCATCGACCCCCGCGGCGCGCACGGGCGCGAGCAGGCGCTCGGCGAGAACCGTCACTTCGGGTCCGTCGACGTTGTCACGCTCGACGAATTCGACGAACCCGGGACACGCCGCGGTCGTCAATGTGACGTTGGCCCCGGTGGCCGCAACGGCGCGGTCGTACGCACCCGACGCAATCGTGCCGACGGTGCCGATGACGCCGACGCGTTCGTTGTGCGTCACCCGCACGAGCGCACGGGCACCCGGCTCGACGACCCCGATGACCGGCACAGGCATGTTGCGCGACAACTCGTCGAGCGCGACCGACGCGGCGGTGTTGCACGCAACGACGATCATTTTCACGTCGTGGTCGCCCACGAGGCTCTCGGCGAGTTCGCGCGCAAAACGCCGCACGTCGTCGGCCGGCTTGTTGCCGTACGGATACCTGGCGGTGTCGCCGATGTACACCAGCGGTTCGGCCGGCATGAGATCGATGAGCGCCCGAGCAACGGTGAGACCGCCGACCCCCGAATCGAACACGCCGACGGGGCGTGCGCCATCACCTGTCATGCGCCCTCAACAGTAGGCGCGACGATCAGAAGTAGATGATCTTCTCGGCCGCGGCTTCGGCAGCGTCGAGATCGTCGGTGTACGCACCTGTCGACAGGTACTTCCACCCACCGTCACACACGATGAACACGATCGTTCCCTCGTCGATTTCGCCGGCGACTTTCACCGCACCGGCGAGCGACGCACCCGACGAGATGCCGGCGAAGATGCCGCACTCCAGCACGATGCGACGCGTCATCTCGATGCTCTCACGCGGGCGAACGATGCGCTTGCGGTCGAGCACGTCGCGACCGTGCCACTTGTCGAATACCGGCGGAATGTACCCCTCGTCGAGGTTGCGCAAACCTTCGACGCGCTCGCCGAGCGGCGGCTCGACGGCGACGATCTTCACGTCGGGGTTCTGTTCCTTCAAGTAGGTGCCCACGCCCATGAGCGTTCCGCTCGTGCCCAAGCCGGCGACGAAGTGGGTGATCTCCGGGCAGTCGCGCCAAATCTCGGGCCCGGTGGTTTCGTAATGGGCGCGGGGGTTGGCCTCGTTTTCGTACTGATGCAGGAAGCACCATTCGGGATGCTGTTTGGACATCGCCTCGGCGCGACGCACGGCACCGTTCGATCCCTCTTCACCCGGTGTGAGGATGATCTCGGCACCGAACACCTGCAACATTTGGCGGCGCTCGACCGACACGTTCTCCGGCATGAGGATGGTGATCGGGTTGCCCATGACGCGGGCGATCGCGGCAAGCGCAATACCGGTGTTGCCGGACGACGGTTCGATGAGTCGCTGGCCCTTGCGCAACCGTCCGTCGCGGTACGCCGCTTCGATCATCGACTTGGCAATGCGGTCCTTCACCGAGCCGAACGGGTTCTGGCTTTCGAGCTTGGCGATGAGCCGCACGTTCGGGTTCGGCGACAGCACGCTGACGTCGACCATCGGCGTGTTGCCGATGAGGCCGAGGACGTTGGCGTGGGTGGCGGGGGCGAGAAGGGGGCTCATGGGAAGGGTGAAAATCCGATCGGATCAATCAACATTCTACCCACCCCGGCGGCGGCTGCCAGACCGAGCGCGAAGGTCTCGTCGTGCGAAGGATGTATGAGGAATGCCGGTGGGGTTCGGATCCCCGGTTCAGTCGCGGACGAGGTTCGTCTCGGTGATCACCCCGTCGACGATGCGGAAGTTGCGCAGTCGCGGCGGGTCGTACTTCAGGCTGACGATCGAATAGTGCCACTGCGGGTCGGGGGCCTGGCGCACGTCGGTCGGGCTCGGGAAGGCCTCGGTATGGGTGTGACTGTGCACCACGCCGATGACGACGAGGCCCCTCTTTTCGGCGTCGAGTTCGATGCGCAGATGGTCCTTGGGATCGACCGTGTACACGATGGCCGATGCGGCGGCGTTACGGCACGGATGAAACTCGCGAGCGACGTCGCTCCCCCACTCACCGACGAGCAGACCGCAGGCCTCGTGCGGCCGACACGCAAGTGCATGGCTCGTGATCGCCGCTTCGATCTCGGGTGTGATGACGAGCTGACCGACGATCTCCGTCGATGATGCGTCGTTTTGTGCCGGCACGGTTCGCAACGCTACCTAGGGTGGAGGTTGCCGAACACGGCCGTGAACACCGAATAGTTGCCGACCCATGACCAAGCCCGCCGAACCGACGATTCTCGCCAGCAATCGCAAGGCGCGTCACGACTACACGATCCTCGACGTCATCGAGGCGGGAATCGTGCTCGTCGGCAGCGAGGTGAAGAGCCTGCGCGAGGGCCAGGTGCAGATCGCCGATGCCTACGCGCACGTGAAGTCGGGCGAGATGTGGCTGGAGAACATGCACATCTCCCCGTACCGCTTCGGCCACGGCGTCGGAGCCCACGAGCCGGTACGCCCGCGCAAGTTGCTCCTCCACGCCACCGAAATACGCCGCCTCGCCGCGCGCGTCGCCAAGGAGCGCCTCACGCTCGTGCCGCTCGAGTTGCACCTGCGGGACGGCCGGGTGAAAGTGCAGCTCGCACTCGCCAAGGGTCGTGCCGCGCACGACCGTCGCGCGGCGATTGCGAAGAAGGAATCTGAGCTGGAGATGCGCCGTTCACTCGGCCGCCAGAACAAGCGCGGCGAATAAACCGTCACCGACTCACGGGTTGCACCACTGGCACCACTGCGCGTCGATGCCGCGCGCAGCGGCGAGTTCGCGCTCGTCGGAGAATGCGCAACGTACACAGCCGAGGACCTCGCTGCGGTCGATGTGCGTCGGCGCCGCGCACAAATCGCACGGCGCACCTGCGCGACGTTCGACGACGCCCCAGCCGGGAGACCGGCACGACGGACACCGTGACTGCAGACGTTCGGCGAGTCGGATCGCAGCGCGCTCGATGACGACCCGTCGTCGCGGATGGTGATGTGCACGAAAATCCGACTCGACGTGCACGCGGCGCTCCGGGGACATCGCCGCGAATTCGTCCACCACCCGGCGCAACGTGTTGAGATCGTGGATACCCTTCACGACAGGTCCCCCACCCACCGGTCGCACGATGAGGCCGTGTTCGGGAAAACCGGCACGGTCGAGGGCGAGAGTGTCGGTCTCCCCCGCCCCGATCTCGGCGCGAATCATCGGCAAGCCGAACTCCGATGCGACCTCGACGACTTCGATCCCGATGTCGTCGTCGATGAAGACGGCTAGTTCGATGTCGACGATCGCGAACGGCAATCCCTCGGCGGGACCGATCGATCCCTCGCTTGCGAGACCGAGCGACACGCCCGCCGCCGCCATCCCGCGGCGGGCTTTTTCCCTCACCGTCTCGAGTGGCGTTCCGATGCGGGGGATGTCACCGGAAAACGTGCCGAGCAGGTCCGTGTCGATCGCCGCCGCGACGACGTCGAGCCCGAGCCGCTCGCGAAAGTGCGGCGCGAACAACCCGAGCTTGTCGTGCTTCGTCGCGAGAACCGCCCGTCGCCCCGCGTACGACACGGGCACCGTCGGCACTGGGTCGGTAGCGCGTCGGATCTACGCCGCGACCTGGCGCCGAACGAGGGTCGTGAGTGCCTCGCGATCGTCGGTGGCAAGATACGCACCGTCAACGTCGAGAGTGACGATGCGGCTGAGCACGTCACGCGCGGCGTGCTCGTCCACGTCGGATCCCGACTTGCGCATGCGGAACTCGCACGTGAGCACCGCGGTAAGGCCCGTGATGCTCGTCGCGCTTTCCGGGTACACCTGCGTGCCGGTGGCGACCACCCGCGCGAGGTACATCGACGAGTTGTTCGTGAACGTGACTAGCCGCCGGCAGTACGCCTTCAGGTCGTCCTCCGCGCACAACAACGACACGATGAGCAATTTTGCCGTCTTTGTCATTGTCCCTGTCCTTTCGTGAATCCGGGCTTTCCGTCGAACGTGAAGAGGCCCTCGGTCTTGATGAAGCGGTGCCCCGCGGCCTCGAGTCGCGAGAGAAGTTCGATCGTGTCCCGCGTCTCGACCGCGCGCGACGGGGAGAGGAACCGACAGCGGTAGGCATCGACGCACAACGTTTCGGGAACGCCGCCGGGATACACCTTCTGTCCGCGGTTGGAGATCATGTCGAGAACGAACGTGTCACCGGTCAGTGGCTCCAACCGCGCACCGAGTTGATCGGGGCTCAAGTTCGGTTCGTCGAGGAAGACGTCGATTCCCACCTGCACCTTCGTCTCGGTGGTGCGCGGCGACTCCTTCACCGTGATCGACGGTGCTTTTGCGTACTCGACGGCCTTCAACTTCTCGGGGCGCATTCCGAGTCGGTCGATGACGGCGCTCGCAAACTCCGCCGTACCGACGAGCTGCTTGCTCGTGGCCTCCTCGTGGATGTCGTAGGTGTGCACCCCGTCCTCGATCGTGCGCAGCCAGGCGTTGTGGAACGCCGTGGCGACGTCGCCCTGCCCGATGTGCACGAGCATCTGCACCGCCGCGAGCATGAGACCCGACGGGTTGGCAACGTTCTGCCCGGCGCGGCGCGGCGCCGAACCGTGGATCGCCTCGAACATTGCACTCGTCATGCCGATGTTCGCGCTGCCGGCAAGACCGACCGAGCCGGCAATCTCCGCGGCGACGTCGGAGAGAATGTCGCCGTACAGGTTCGGCAGCAGGACCACGTCGAACTGACCGGGGTCGTCGGCGAGTTTGGCCGAGCCGATGTCGACGATCCAGTGCTCGAACTCGATGTCCTTGTACTCCGCTGCGACCTGCTCGGCAACCGCATGGAACAGTCCGTCGGTCATCTTCATGATGTTGTCCTTGGTGAATGCGGTGACCTTCTTGCGGCCGTACGCGCGTGCGTACTCGAAGGCGTAACGCGCGATGCGTTCGCAACCGGGGCGCGTGATGAGCTTCAGGCACTGGTACACGTCCTGGCTCTGACGGTGTTCGATGCCGGCGTAGAGGTCCTCTTCGTTCTCGCGCACGATGACGACGTCCATGCCCGGATGCTTGGTGGCAACGAACGGCGCATACGCCGGACACGGACGGACGTTGGCGTACAGACCGAGCGTTTTGCGCACCGTCACGTTGAGACTCTTGAAGCCGCCACCCTGGGGAGTGGTGATCGGCGCTTTGAGGAACACCCCCGTGCGACGCAACGACTCGAGGGCCGACGGTTCGATTCCGGCGGAGTTGCCCCGCTTGTACACCGCCTCGCCGATCTCGATTTCCTCGATGTCGAGGTTGGCGCCGGCGGCCGTCAACACGCGCAGCGTGGCATCCATGATTTCCGGACCGATGCCGTCACCCCGGGCGACGGTGATCTTCGTTGCGGCTGCCTTCGGCATTGTGGCCTCTCTTTCAGGTTTAGAAAATCATGCTTTCTAAGTCATGTAATGTATAGCCATGTTTCGCTCCTGTCAAGTCGGTGCAAACGGATTCCGAAAAGCCGGCCGCGACGTGAAGGCCGGGCGGGACCGGCCGTTCATCGCACGGCCGGTCGAGATGCGCGCACCCCCGCCGTACACTGCCTGTGTACGACCAATCACGGGGCTGACAGGTTTCGACGTCAGTGTCGCTGGATGGGCGTGCGACCCGAGTTGCTCAGACTCGTAAAACGGGGCACAACAACAACTGCCAACAAGCAGTTCGCTCTCGCCGCCTGATCACTCAGGTGTCGTAGAGCATTCGTGAGCCGCAAGGTCGCACGGGGCCGATCCACCGCAGCCCGGCAACAGAAGCGGAGGATGACAGCGGAAAAGACTGCTGACATCGGGAAAGACCGGTGACATCTCGAAAAGACGAGACGCGTTCCAGGTAACTGGATAGTCGACCCGCCGACGGCGTTGCGTTAGCGCCACAGTGGGAATGGTCGTATCACGTGCATTCACCGGCTGATGGACGGGGGTTCGATTCCCCCCAGCTCCACCATCATTCATGCTCGTCTGCATCGTCAGTCGAGTGGCAACAATCCCTCGACGTCGTGTCGAAACACCCCCGAGTCCAGCCACTGCCGCATCTTGGTGACGGTGTTCTTGGTGTAGTTCGGCACCAAAGACCGATGTTCGGCGTTCGTGGTGAACAACAAGTCATTCAGCAAGAGAAGATTTCGCTGTGCGACGAGCGTCTCGAAGTCCACGTCAGCAATTCGCGGAAGTTCAGCAACTGATGCGTATCCCTCGCGGAATGCTTCGACGAGTTCGTCTTGTGGCCGCAAATAATACGTCGACACTGCAAGATCTTGCGCTGGCACGCCGAATCCAGAATCGTCAAAATCAAACACCGAGAGTCGGCCGCGATCCCACTTCGTGTTCCACTCGTGGAGATCAGCGTGGATCGGGCGCAGTGGACCGGTGACAACGCGCGCCATCACCGCTGAGACGACATCCACCGCCCGACGGATGAGCGACAAATCGTCGGAGTTCACGTCGAGATGTCCAGCGTCAAGGTTGTCGGGAAGGTTCCAAAACACGTCGGCAAGCTCGGGTAGATCAGTGTGTGCTGGAAGGTTCCACTTCGTTGCGTGTTCGTGCATGACCGCCATCGCCTCACCCATCGCACGGGCCTTCTCCGCAGTTGGTGCCCGACCCACATCACGTCCGGGCAACCATGAAAAGACGACGGCGTGCACATCTCGTTCCAACTCAACCGAGGGGACGGTCGTGACGAACGCTCCGCTCCTGTTCGCGAGTGGCGCAGCAACCGAAAGCTCGGTGTCACGAGCCAATGCGGCGATCCAGGCGACTTCGGCCGCGACGTTCTCGGACGTACGACGGGAGTTCACGTTCAGTCGCAGCGCAAATCTGCGCCCATCACGCGTATCGACGCGGAACGTCGTGTTGAATCCATGTTCGAGAAGTGTGAGCTTCTCCACGCCGATCTCAAAGTGAGTCAGTGCGTTACCGGCCAGAGAGCGCATCCGGACGACTTGTGCGTGTCTGCTGAGTTCTTCGAAACTTTTCGACTCGGCCACAGTCTCGAACTTACTCATCAATGCTCTCGACCTTCCTCGGCCACATTCCGAAGTCGACGGCTGGAACCTCTGGCGTAATCGTTTGGCGTAATTTGGCGAAAATCATGTGCCGGAATCGCCGATCCGAGAGCCCAGCGGAGTTCTCCCAGCTCCACCATTGGCATTGCCACATCGGCGTAATGTGCCGTCATGACACTCGAAAGATTCGCGGGTCCCATGCGACTACTCCTCGGCGCGGCTCTCCTCTTCGCCGGTATCGGTCATCTCACCGCCCAGCGAACCGAGTTTCAGGCACAGGTGCCGCCGTGGTTTCCGGTTGATGCCGACCTCGTCGTCGTGGTGTCGGGAATCCTTGAGATCTTGCTCGGCGCGGCACTCATTGCACTGCCGAAACACCGGGTGATCGTCGGCACGATCGTCGCCGCATTCTTCGTCGTCATCTTTCCGGGCAACGTTGCGCA
>JBIIDI010000147.1:0-3614 GCA_044238425.1 Ilumatobacteraceae bacterium | reverse complement strand
CGACGTGACGCGACCGGTGGAGTTGCGGCCACCGCGCTCGGGCTTGGCGGCGAGCAACGACTTCTCGGGACGGGTCGCCGTGATCTCGCTGAAATCCGGTGACGTCTGAAAGCGGCGACCGGCACTGGTGGGTCGGCGTTTGCGAATGGCCATGGGTGATCCTTTGCGCTTGCTGCTTTAGTTCTCGAACAGGGGGATTTGCTGACCGGGGGCCAGGGTGACGATGGCGCGCTTGGAACCGGCACGGGTGCCGATGCGGTTCGTGGCGCGGGTGATGCGGCGCTTGCCGGGGCGGTTCAACGTATTCACCTTGAGAACGGTGACGTTGAAGATGCGCTGCACCGCGTCACGAATTTCCGGCTTGCTCGCCGACGGGTGCACCTCGAAGGTGTACACACCGGCGTTCGAACCGGCGTAGCTCTTCTCCGAGACGACCGGACGGAGGATGACGTCGCGCGGGTCCTTCACTTCGTGTCTCCTTTGTTCGCACCGGGGAGGCTCGACTGACTGAACACGATGACGTCGTTGCACAGCACGTCGTAGGCGTTCAGCTCGCTGTTGCGCACGATCTGGACGGAGTCGAGGTTGCGCAGGCTCTTCTCGGCGACTTCCTCGTCACGGGCAACGACGACGAGCACCTTGCCCGTTGCGCCGAGCGCCTTCAACGCGGCTGCGGCCTTCTTCGTGCTCGCGGCATCGAACGACCACGCATCGACGACGATGACCTTGCCCTCGCGGAAGCGGTCGGACAGCGCCGAACGCAGCGCCAACTGCACCATCTTCTTCGGGGTGCGTTGCGAGTACTTGCGCGGCGTCGGGCCGAGCGTCACCGCACCACCGCTGAAGTGCGGGGCGCGCGTCGAACCCTGACGGGCGTTACCCGTGCCCTTCTGGCTGAACGGCTTCGTGCCGCCACCGCTCACTTCGGAGCGACCCTTCGTCTTCTGCGTGCCGGCGCGACGGTGCGCGAGCTGCGCCGTGACGACCTGGTGCATCACTGCAACGTTCGGTGTCACACCGAACACGTCGTCGGGAAGCGACACCGCAGCGGCGTCCTTGCCGGAGATGTTCTTCATCGTGATCTGTGCCATGTTCAGCCCTTTACCGCATTGCGAACGATGACGACCCCACCGTTGGGGCCGGGAACCGCGCCTTTGACGAGCAGCAGGTTGCGCTCGGCATCGGCCTGGACGACTTCGAGATTTTGAATCGTCACCTGCTCGTTGCCCAGGTGACCGGCCATGCGCATTCCGCGGAACACGCGTCCGGGGAACGAACGCTGACCGATCGATCCGGGAGCACGGTGATGCTTGTGGTTTCCGTGCGCCGCACCCTGACCGCGGAAGTTGTGGCGCTTCATGCCACCCGCGAATCCCTTGCCGCGACTCACCGCGGTGACGTCGACCTTTTCACCCGCCGCCATGGTGTCGACGGCGATGACCTGACCGACCTGGAAACCGTCGACCGAATCGAGACGCAGTTCGACGAGTCGACGACCGGGCTCGACGCCGTGCTTCGCGAAGTGTCCGGCCTGCGGCTTGCTCAGCTTCTTGGCGTCCTTGCTGCCGAAGGTGACTTGCAGCGCGGTGTAACCGTCGCGCTCGCCCGTCTTCACCTGCACGATGCGTGCCGGTTCGACGCGCAACACGGTGACGGGTACGACCTTCTGGTCGGCCGTCCACACCTGCGTCATGCCGACCTTCTCGCCGACGATCGCTTTCTGTGTCATGGTGAAACCTTTCGGACCTGTCTGTTGTGGAGCTTCCACGAAAATGCTCCGCACGGCCGAAGCCGGCGGAGCACCGAGATCGTTTTCGCCGCCAGGTTCCCGACGAATCGGGCGCAGGCGGACATCAATTGTTTTCCTCCGGGGAACCCGGTGGTCTGGCAACTGACTGCGATCAACATGCGTTGAACGCGCCGAGTGACGCTATCGGCGCGGGGGCCCAGTCCCACGCGGTGAACGGGCTCCGACGCGGCGAACACGGCTCCGCGTGGCCAACCCCGTTTCTCGCGGCGAACAGCAGTTCGTGTCGTGGCGAGGTCCCCTGTGGGACCCGTCGGGGACTACTCGTTCGTGCGGGCGACGAGTGTCGCGGAGAGGGTCTCGCGCACCCCGTCCCGACTCACCTCGATCTCGACGACGTCACCCGGGCTGCGGTCGCGGATCGCCGCGACGAGACCCGTCTGACCGTTGATCGGCTCGCCGTCGACCGACAGAACGAGATCGCCCTCCCGAATCCCCGCCACGGCGGCGGGCGAGTCGGGCTGGACGTCGGCGATGATCGCTCCCGCTCCTCCGTCCGTGCGTTCGGCGAGACCGACGCCGAGGAAGCCCTCGATCCGCGGCTCTCCGCCGGCGGTCCTGCGCAGCTGCTCGACGACGGTGAGCACCTCCTCGACGGAGATCGCGAATCCGATGTTGTTCGCCGCCGACGTCGCTCCACCACGGGCGACGGCGGTGTTGATGCCCACGACTTCACCGCGTATGTTCGCCAATGGGCCACCGGAGTTGCCCGACGAGATGGCGGCGTCGGTCTGAATGAGGCTGTTGAGTGCACCCGACTCGGTGACGATCGTGCGCTTCAGCGCCGACACGATTCCCACCGTGACGCTCGGTCCGCCGTCGAGTGCGAGCGCGTAACCGATGGCGACGACTTCGTCACCCACGCGGACGCTGGACGGAGCGGCAAACGTGGCCGGAACCAATCCACTCGCCGACACCTTGAGCAAGGCGAGGTCGTTGCCCTCGTCGCTGGCGAGCACCCGTGCGGTCACCGGCTCGGTTTCACCGGCGAATCGCACGCGCACCTCGGTCGCACCTTCGACGACGTGTGCGTTCGTGAGTATTTCGCCGTTCGTCGTGAGAACGACGCCCGTTCCCGTTGCTCCCCCGGAGGAGAACCCGGTGTCGACGTCGCTCGAGATCGTGACGACGCTCGCCGCGAGGCGCTCGGCAACGGCGGCCACACCGGACTTCTCGGCATCGTCGACGTCTTCGTCGGCGACGCTCAATGGCGCAGCGGAACGAGGCGAGTACGTCGCAGAGTCTGAGCGGTCGAGTACTTCCTGCGCGACCACGCCACCGATTGCACCCATGGCGAGCGCGAGCAGCGACACCCCGATGACGAATCGCGCGGGCACACCGGCTCGTGATGCGGCAGGTGCGGTCGGCGGATAACCCGGTTCGACGCGGGGCTCATCGGCTTCCCACGGGGACGGGGGCGGAAGCATGTTCGACATGGATCCAGTGTTACCCGACCGGCACGACCCGCGGGGTGCGAAGACGGGTGACTTTTGCCGAGTTCTTCAGGACTCGACTGTCGGCGTACATCGTTCGGGAAGCGGGTTCACCGAGGACCGGCCCGCCGTACCGAACCCGTTACTGGATCTTGATTTCGATGTCGACGCCGGCGGCGACTTCGAGACGCTGCAAGCTCTCGACCGTCTTGTTGTTCGGCTCAACGATGTCGATGAGGCGCTTGTGGATGCGCATCTCGAAGTGCTCGCGGGAGTCTTTGTCGACGTGCGGTCCACGGATGACCGTGTAGCGGTGCTTGTCGGTGGGAAGCGGGATCGGTCCGCGCACCGATGCGTTGGTGCGCGTGACCGTC
>JBIIDI010000146.1:0-3620 GCA_044238425.1 Ilumatobacteraceae bacterium | reverse complement strand
CGGTCGAGAGGACGACCGGCTTCCCAGTTCGTGCGACGCGGCGGAGAAGCGGCGTGTTCGTGAGGTCGGCCGATGCGATCTTGAAGAACGACATGAGCGGGGCGAGCATGTCGACGGCATCGTCGTCAAACGGAGTCGAAGCGAAGTCGATGCCGACCCGCGTGCAATGCTCGGCGAGCTCTTCGTACTCCCGCGGACCGAAGGCGTCGTACTTCTGGAACAGCTCGTACTGGCTGCGCGTCGGCTCCTTCGACGTGTCCCAGTAGGCCGGCGAATGCTTCGATGCGAGGGTGTGCGCCTTGTACGTCTGGAACTTCGCAGCGTCGGCACCACCCTCCTTGGCAAGGTCGATGAGCATTTTCGCCGTGTCGACGGATCCCTCGTGGTTCACGCCAATCTCGGCGATGACGTACGGACGCGACCGTGATGTGAGCGTGCGGGAGCCGAGCGTAATTCGCGATTCGGTCACGAGCGGCCCTTGTCCCCGTGCTTGTCGATGAGTCGGCGGCGATGGTGCTCCATGGCCGCTGCGTCGTTGGTGATGTTGTCGGCGTGACGGCGGTAGCGGTACAGCGGCAACGGAATCCGGTGGATGACGTGTTTCTCGAGGAACCGCACGCGCAGGTCGCGGTCCTCGTGCAACAGGAAGGTCTCGTCGTACAAACCGATGTCGAGGAGTTGATCGGTACGAAACATGATTCCGCAAGCAATCGGCTCGTCCATGCAGTTGCGTCGGCCGAGAACCTCTTCGCGATCGTCAACGAGCAGGTAGTCGCACGACACCGCATCGAGGTCCGGGTTCTCCGCGAGGAACATGTACAGCACGTCAAGGAATGAGCCGTTCACGTAATCGTCGGCGTCGACGCGCACCAGGTACTTCGAGTGAATGGTATGGATGGCCCGGTTGATGCTCGCGGGCAAACCGATGTTCGTTTCGTTCGTCACGACCCTGATGTCGGTGCCGAAACTGGCGAGAATCGACGAAGTGCGATCCGAGCTTCCGTCGTTGACGACGACGATCTCGAACTTGTCACGGGGAAAGCGCTGCGCGAGGAGAGACCGGATACACCGGCCGATGAAGCGCTCTTCGTTGTGCGCGGCGACGATCACACTCACTGCGGTCATGTCGAGCACCCCACGCTACGGCTGCAGGGAGGTGACTCAGAGCACCGACTGCAGGGCCGTGCGCAGGCGCTGCGGCACGTCCGGCGCCATCTTCACGACGACGGGCAGCGAGACGCAGCGTGCCAAACGCTCCGCGGAACGCGGGAAGGCGGCCGTGAGATCTCCGTGTGATGCGACGAGCTCGGGCATGTGCGTCCACGTGCCGGCGAAGTGCCACGTGACTGCCTCGGGAAGGATCTTCGTCGACATTCCCGCCGCGACGAGTGCATCACGGCACCTTCGGGCGGTGGTTGCATCCGCAACTTCGAACACCAGTGCGTCGGCCGTCTCCACCGAACCCGCCGGTACCTCGCGTGGCGTGACGCCACGGATGTCCGCGATGGCGTCCCACATGGCCGCACGGTTCTTCTGCTGGCATGCGACGACATCGTCGAGTTTCCGCAATTGGGCGAGACCCACGGCGCCCTGCAACTCGTTCATCCGGTAGTTGAAACCGCTGCCCGAGCGTGTGTCCTCCCAGCGCGGCACGGCGGGATTGTTCTCGTGCCCGTGGTCGTGCCAGGCCGCCGCTCGTGCGTACATCTCCGCATCGGAGAACACGATCATTCCGCCTTCACCCGTCGTCATCGTCTTGGCAAAGTCGAAGCTGTACGTGCCCATCGTTCCCCACCGCCCGAGTGGGACATCGGCGAACGAGCCGCCGCAACCCCATGCCGCATCTTCGATGAGTACGACGTCATGTCGGCGACACACATCGGCAATTGTGTCGAGTCGCGCCGGCGTCCCGAGCATGTGCACCGCAATCACCGCGCGCGTTCGTGGAGTGATCCGCCGCTCGACGTCGGCAGGATCCATGTTCAGTGTCGCATCGATCTCGCAGCACACGGGAACCGCACGCGCCTCGATGATTGCTTCGACAGTTGCGACGAACGTGAAACTCTGCGTGATGACTTCGTCACCGGGCCGCAGGTCGAGCGCGGCGAGTGCGACGCGGAGTGCAGCGGTCCCCGAAGTGACCGCGAGTGCGTGCGGTGCGCCCATTCGCGCCGCGAACGCCGCTTCGAAGTCGCGCACCTTGTACGTACCGCCCCGAATCGCATCGAAGCCGTGCCGAAACAGCACGCCTCCCGACGCGAAAACCGAGTCGACTTCGGCCCGTTCCTCGGCGCCGATCACCTCGAAACCGGGCATCTACATCCTCGAGAAGATCTCGACGACCTTGTCGTCGGTGAGGATGTCGCGGAAATTCTCCCCCAGCGCGTTCGTCAACGGCTTGGCGTGCACCACCGTCGATGCGACGAGTCGTTCGAACTGCTCGTCGTTGAGTCCCTTGCACACTCCCTGCGGCAGCGGCACGCACTGCTTCTCGAGCATCGTGCGGAACTCGGCGTGCTCTTCGGGATAGAACTCCTCGAGCGCATTCAGGGCGATGCAGTTGGCGACGCAGTGGTGGAGACCGAGCACCACGCTGAGGCCCGCCGAGAAGGGATGCACGACCCCGACGTAGCTCGTGGCGATCGCACATCCTCCGAGGTACGACGCAACCATGAGCTTCTCGCGAGCCTCGTCGGTCATCATGTCGTCGCCGAGGAAGACCTGGCGGCACAAATTCACGGTCTCGCGTGAGTAGGCATCGCCGACGGCGTTGCGGTACGAGCCGCGCAACGCCTCAACGCAGTGGATGTACGCGTCCATTCCCGTGTAGAAGTACTGGTCGCGCGGAACGGTGGCGGTGAGATCGGGGTCGAGCACCATCTGGTCGAACACCGTGTAGTCGCTGTTCATTCCCAGCTTCAGACCCGTCTTCGTGTTCGTCATGACGCACGTACGCGTCGCCTCGGCTCCGGTACCCGAAATCGTCGGGACGGCGATTTTGTGCACGCCGGGAACCTTGACGAGATCCCAACCCTGGTAGTCGGCGGCCGCGCCGCCGTTCGTCAGCAGATTCGCCACGGCTTTCGCGGTGTCCATCGTCGTACCGCCGCCGACCCCGACGATCGTTACCGGCAGACCACCGAGTCGGGCGCGGATCTCCGCTGTGATCGCATCGATGCCGTCGGTCGTCGGCTCGTCGGTGACGGCAACGTAGCGAACGATGTCTGATGGGGTGATCCCGAGGCGGGCGACGACGTCGGGACGACCCCGGAAGAACTCGTCGACGAGGTACACGGCGACGGCCGGTCCCGAACCTGCCTTTTCGCGTCGGGCGTCGACGAATCGGGCCAGCTGGGACACCGATCCCTTACCGACGGTGAAACCCGACACGTTGCGCACCACCTTGATGCCGGTGTCGAGAATGTTCGTCGTCATCGTGGTCACGTGATCGCAAGGATCGCCGATGAGTCTACGAGTTGGCGATTCCGCACGCCGGAACCGTCGCTCGGTACGGTGAAACCATGCCGGAACTCACGGGATCGTTCGACACGGCAAAACTGCCGCAAATCGCCGCGGGCGCGGTGACCGTGACGATTGCGCGCACGATCAAGATCGGCACC
>JBIIDI010000054.1:0-10661 GCA_044238425.1 Ilumatobacteraceae bacterium | reverse complement strand
AACCGGGTCGCGGACCCGACGCGTTTCAGTCGGGCAAGCTGTCGTAGTCGGCTTCGCCGGGCAGCACGACACCGATGACGTGACCGCGCGCATCCACCTTGAACTTCGGCAGTATCGGCGTCGGTGATCCGACGGCATCGGCGGCCGCGAGAACGGCACCGATGTCGGCGTGACCAGCGAGGAACTGCAGGTTGCTCGCCGTCGGCGGGAACATCGCGAGTTCTCCCCGCGTCGCGCGCTCGAGTGCCTCGCTCGGCGACACCCACAAACTCGCGATGGTCTCGAGGTCGTCGTGCAACGGTTCCTGCCCGGGAGGTGCGGGAGCGACGAAGAAACGCGTGTCGAAGCGGCGTGATTCACCACGCGGCGTGATCCAATGACTGACGTACCGCACGTCGCCGAGGGAGAGTCGCAATCCCTCCGCGCGGCACACGTCGAGCAGGGTTGCCGTGCCGTCGTGTACCGCATGGCGTGCCTCGGCGAGTCGCCGGGCCGTTGCCGCATCGTCGACACGCACGAGCTCACCGCTGCGGGCGTGGCGAGCGAGCAGGATCCCCGATTCCTCGAAGCACTCGCGCAGTGCACCGACCCAGTACGCAAGACCGCCCCGCTCGACACGCAGCAACGCGCTCGCACGCTCGTCGTCGAGTCCGTCGCACAATGCGTACAGGCGCGGATCCGCATCGGAATCATCGACCCTTCCGCCGGGAAACACGTACATCCCGCGGGCGAAGCTCGCGTTGTGCGTTCGCTGCACCATGAACACTTCGAGCGGGTTTGCCGACTCGGTTCGGCCGCGCACGAGCATCACCGTCGACGCCGGCTTGATCGGTTCGTCCCGGCGGTCGGCGTGAAACTCGCGTTCGACGGCCATCGGCGGTTACTTCCCGACGGGTGACGATGCCGTTGACGGGGCGGGGGTGCGACCGAGCAACCATGCTCCGCCGACGGTGACGGCACTACCGACGACACTGACGACGTCGAGGCGCTCACCGCGCAGCACGACACCGAGGAAGAGCGAAACGGGGGGCATGAGGTACAGACTCGCCGATGCCCGCGTGGAACCGATGCGACCCGCGAGCGTCGCCATCATGTAGTGCGCAAGGGCCGTTCCGAGCGCACCGAGCACGAGTACCGCACCTGCCGCCTTCCACGAGAATCGGCTCTCGTCGAGCGAGGCGATTCCCAACGGCAGGACGCACAGAAACGCGATGCCCTGCGCACGCCACAGCACGGGAAGTGCGCCGAACTTGCGCTGCAGTGGCGCGGCAACGTTCAGTGCGAAACCGTAGAGAACCAATGCGCCGAGGACGAGCATGACGCCGAACACGCTCGACGATCCGCGACCGAGGCTCGGCAACGCGATGAGAACGACGCCGGCCGTTCCGACGACGAGCCCCGTGCGCTGCATCGGCGGTGGGAGTCGGCGCACCATGCCGATCGCAACGAGCGCGACGAACACCGGTGATGCTCCGTTGAGCATGCCGATGACGCTGCTCGACACGTGCAACTCGGCGTACGGAAATGCGGTGAGCGGAATCGCGAGCCAGACGAGCGCGAGCACGACGACCTTTGGCCACTCGGTGGCGGGCAGACTCTGCCGCGACTTCGGGAACAGTGCGAGGGTGACGAATCCGATCGCAATGCGCAACGGGGTGATGAGCCCCGGGGAGACGTCGTCGAGTGCGACCGCAATGAAATAGAACGACGAACCCCAGATCGTTCCCGGAAGAACGAGCAAAAACCACTCCAGGGGCCGCAGAGCGCGGTGCTCGCTGTTGGCGTGCGCTTCGGCTCGGCGCTCGCTCACGCTCGACTGCGCAGGGCTTGCGTCGTTGGTCATTGACTGCGGCGCTCGCGATAGTCGCGTGCGGCGCCTTCGAGCGGCTCGATTTCGAGCGTCACTCCGTCGATGGCAACGACGCGGCACTCCTCGCCGTTGCGGACGGGGGTCGCCCGGTTCGTACGTGCACGCCAACGGGCGTCGCGCACGATGACGATTCCGTCGGGATCGACGTCGTTGGCCGCAACGCCGCGTTCACCGATGAGCCATTCGCGTCCGATCGTCGGCGTGGCGAACCGCGTGCGAACCATCGACGGCATGCCGACGACGAATGCGAGGGTGACGGATGCAATTCCCGCAATGAGCGGCAACCAGCCGAGCCGCAGCGACTGCATCTGCGCCGATTCGAAGAGGGCGAATGCGCCGACGACGTGGACGACGACACCGACGCCGGTCCACAACCGCGGAATCCCGACCTGGACGTCGACGGCGAAAGCGAACGTGGCAAGAATGAGCAACGCGACCGCCCAGCCGCGCGCCGGCAGCTCCGCAAGACCGTAACTTCCGAGGAGCGTGGCGATCGCACCGACGGCTCCGGCGATACCGATGCCTGCGGTGAAAAACTCGAACACGAGAAGCGCGAGACCGAATGCGAACAGCAGGTACGCCAGGGGCGGACTCGCGACGGTGTGCATGAATTGCGCACCCGTTCCGAGCTTGAAGAATCGGGTCGTCGTCGCTTCGCGCGTGATCTGTCCGTCCGCATCGAGGGTTTCGACGACCGTGTCGAGTGCCCGTCCCTTGATCGTGAGTCCGTCCATCGCGAGGAGCATGTTCTTCAGTACGGGAACTCCCTCGTCGGGAGTGGTGAGGCGCAGAGCACCGGTCTGGCGGGCCTCGAGGTAATCGAGGGTGCGCGTGCGCAACAGACTCGTTGCATCACCGAAGTCGACCGACTCGCCGTCGACGACGAGCGGCTGACCGATTCGACCGATGACCGCCGTCGGCGCCATCGCCGATACGTCGGCAACCGCGAGCAACTGAGCCGACCAACCGAGAGCGCGGGCACCGCTCGGACCGACCCACATACCGACGGGGATGTCGGAGTTGCGGATCGTGGCGAGCAGGTCTTCCATGCGGACACGATCGACGACGGCACCGGCGGAGTTGATCTGGAGGATGAGGGCTTGTGCGCCGTTTTCCTGCGACCGGGTAACGGCCGCATCGATTCCGTTGGCCACGACGTTATCGATGAGTCCGGTGACTTCGACGACGTCAACCTTGGCGAGCTGATCGATCGGGTCGTCGGTTGCGCGAACACCGCCAACGAATGCGAGAAGGGCGAGCAATACGGTGCTGAACACGGCACGCCCACGGTAGTGCTCGCTTGGTAACCTTGGCGCGTGCACGTTCTCGTCGCCACCGACGCCCAATGGGTTCTCGACGAGGTGTTGTCGGCACTCGGCACGGCCGAGACGTCTTTCACGGTGTGTCGCGACGGTCGTGACGTCACGCGCGCGGTGCTGCAGCGCACGCCCGACCTCGCCGTGCTCGACCTTCAGGTCGGTTCGATGGGTGCGATGGCAGTGACGATGAACCTGCGCCTCGACCACAGCGGCGGACGCATCCCGCACATCCCCGTACTCATGCTTCTCGACCGACTCGCCGACGTGCATCTCGCCCGCCGCAGTGGCGCAGACGGGTGGATCATCAAGCCGCTCGATTCACTGCGTCTGCGCCGTGCCGCCACCGAGGTTCGTGGCGGAGGCACGTGGCACGAGAGCGCCGCACCGCTGACACAGCTCGCCTGAGCACGTCCCGCCCGCGCCTTCGACCGTTAGGCTGACCGGGCGTTTACTTCAAATCCGGGGAGTAGCGCAGCTTGGTTAGCGCGCCACGTTCGGGACGTGGAGGCCGGGAGTTCAAATCTCCCCTCCCCGACTCAGAGCGATGCGACGACGATCTCGGCGATCTGCAGTGCGTTGAGTGCCGCTCCCTTGCGCAAGTTGTCGTTTGACACGAACAGCACGAGACCCTTGTTGCCGTCGACCGACTGATCCCGGCGAATGCGGCCAACGAAACTCGGATCCTTGCCCGCGGCGATGAGCGGTGACGGCACGTCGACGACGGCGACTCCCGGCGCCCCGGAGAGGATGTCGACGGCCTGCTGCGGCGTGATGTCACGGGCGAACTGGGCGTGCAACGACAGTGAGTGGCCGGTGAACACGGGTACTCGCACGCACGTCCCCGACACGGGCAGACCGGGAATGTGCAGGATCTTGCGCGTCTCGTTGCGCAGCTTCTTTTCCTCGTCGGTTTCGAGCTCGCCGTCGTCAACGATGGTCCCGGCGAGCGGGAGGACGTTGAACGCGATCGTCTGGGAGAACTTCTTCGGAGCCGGGAAACTCACCGCCGTGCCGTCGTAGGTGAGTGCGTCGACGCCGTGTGCGGCGGCCACTTGCTCGTTCAGTTCGCTAACACCCGCGACGCCGCCACCGCTCACCGCCTGATATGTGCTCGCGGTGAGTCGCACGAGCGTCGCGGCGTCGTGCAACGGCTTCAGAACGGGCATCGCTGCCATCGTCGTGCAGTTCGGGTTGGCGATGATGCCCTTCTTTGCCAGCTTCACATCTTCCGGGTTCACCTCGGACACGACGAGCGGAACCTCGGGGTCCATTCGCCAGCACGACGAGTTGTCGACGACGATCGCACCGGCTGCCGCGAAGCGCGGTGCGAGGTTGCGTGACGTCGTTGCGCCCGCGGAAAAGATCGCGATGTCGAGGTTCGATACGTCCGCCGTGGCGGCATCCTCGACTTCGATCATCCGGCCGTCGAACTCGAGCTTCGTGCCGGCCGACCGCGCCGATGCGAAGAAGCGCACGCTCTCCATCGGAAAACTGCGTTCGAGGAGCAGGGTGCGCATGACGTTGCCGACCATTCCGGTGGCACCGACGACACCGATGTTCGGTTTGCGTCCGTGAAGAGCCATGCTCCTCAGGCTACGTCGGCGACCAACCACCAGTGACTTCGGTGGATGCGTCGTGCACGCACGTCTCTCGCCGAGTCGGGTATCGGGTACGACGCGTGCGGTGAACGCACGATCTCGACGTTCGACAGGCGCGAAGCAACGCCGCGGGCGGCGAGGTACGCGAACACCTCGCGCGGGCGCAAACGATTGGCCTGCCAACCGAGCCGCGTCAGCGGTCGCCAGCGGGCCATGTACTTCGCCACCTTCGGCAAGCGCCAGCCGAGTCGCACGAGCATGCCGAGCGGCACGAGCACGACGTCGAACGGAACCCACGTGCGGTAGTTGAGCACGACACGACCTTCCGCGGCGGCGACACGCACGGCATGGGCGGTGAGTGCAAGCGCATCGGCACGGTCGCAGTGCTGCAACGTGATGTACGAAAACACGACGTCGACCGACCTGTCGGGCAGATCGATCGTGCGTCCGTCGGCAACGTGGAGCGTGCGCAGGCGCATCGGCGTACCGTGAGCAAACACTGATTCGCGGCAACGCTCGAGGAACGCGGCGTCGACGTCGCTGGCAATGACCTGGCGGTACGCGTTCGTCATTGCGCACGTCATGCGACCGATTCCGCTTCCGATTTCGAGAATCGATCGCTCGCGCGCGCGGTCGGGATCGAGGCGCAGGATTCGCGAGTACTGGGCGAACTCGGCGTCACCCTGGGCGACGAACTGCGCGAGCGACACACCCTCGCCCGTCATGTTGTTGAACACCCAACCCGTCGAGCGCACGGCCTCGTCGGCATTCATCGACTCGGTCATCAGCCCGGCACTGCGCCACGGAACCCCCTCGGGTCGGCGGAGCCGTTCACGCAAACGGCGGGTGACGTTCAACGCGACCTACTTGCGTTCCGGCAACGGTGCGCTGTATTCCGAACCGCCGTCGAGATCGAACGCCGAATGGAGGGCGCGCACCGCAGTCTGCAGCGATCCACCGCGCACGACCACGGAGATGCGGATAGTGCTCGTCGAGATCATCTCGATGTTCACATCGTTGTCGGCGAGCACGCGGAACATTTTCGCCGCCACGCCCGGGCTCGTCTTCATTCCCGCTCCGACGAGGGACACCTTCGCGATGTCGTCGTCGTGCTGAACTCCCCGCGCACCCAACCCGCTCGCCACCTTTTCGACGATCGGCTCGGCGGTCTCGCGGTCGGACTTGGGCACGGTGAAAGAAATGTCCGTCGTGCCCTGGATCGACGTGTTCTGCACGATCATGTCGACGTTGACGTTCGCATTGGCAAGACTCTCGAAGATCTCGGCGGATACGCCGGGGCGGTCGGGAACTCCGAGGATGGTGATCTTCGATTCGGAGGCATCCTGCACGACGCCGGAAATGATCGGTGCTTCCATGGCCTTGTGTTGCCTTTCGTGATTGCGATGGGTGATCCACGTGCCCGGCTCCCAGGTGAAACTCGAGCGGACGTGGATCGGAACGTCGTGGTTGCGGGCGAACTCGACCGAACGCAATGCGAGCACCTTGCTGCCGGCGCCGGCCATCTCGAGCATCTCGTCGAACTCGAGCGACGCGAGTTTGCGCGCGCGCGGAACGATGCGCGGATCGGCGCTGAAGACGCCCGTCACATCGGTGTAGATCTCGCACGCATCGGCGCGCAACGCCGCCGCGAGCGCAACGGCCGTCGTGTCGCTGCCGCCGCGGCCCAGAGTGGTGATCTCCTTCGTCGTACTGATCCCCTGGAAGCCGGCGACGACGGCGATCTTCCCCGCGGCGAGCGCTTCGCGTACGCGATCACCTTTTACCTCGAGGATCTTTGCCTTCGTGTGCACGGTGTCGGTGATGATGCCCACCTGGCTTCCGGTGAAACTCATCGCATCGACGTCGCAGTCGTGCAGCGCCATGCACAACAACGCCATGCTGATGCGCTCACCCGTGGTGAGCAGCATGTCCATCTCGCGACTCGGCGGATTCGACGACACTTGGCGGGCGAGCTCGAGCAGGTTGTCCGTCGCCTTGCCCATCGCCGAGACGACGACGACGACGTCGTTGCCCGCGCGGCGGGTGTCGGCAACGTGGCGGGCCACGTTGCGCATGCGCTCCGGATCGGCGACCGACGTCCCGCCATATTTCTGAACGATGAGAGCCACGGCGGCTTCACGCTAGCCGTGCAGGTTTTTCTGAGTCGGTTGTCGGGCGATTCGTCGGGCCGGTCATCGAACCGGTCGTTGAGTGGAATCCGTCGCGTGGTCGACCAATAGGCTTCGTCCAGCATGGGAACGTCAAAGCGCCAACGTCAGAAACAGAATCGTCAGCAAGTGGTCGAAGCGCGTGCGCGATCCGTCCAGCGCCGCCGCACCCGCTCGCGGGGAATCCGCATCGCCATCGTCGCGGCGATCATCATCGGCATGGTCGGGGTCGTCTTCGTGTCCGGTGGCAGCGACTCGTCCCCCGCAGCCGATTCAGCAACGACCACCCCCGACGCGACGCAGACCGCACAGCCCGCCGAGTTCGTGTACGGCGAAGGCGAGTGTCCGCCCGCCGACGGCTCGGCCGAACAGCGTCGTGAGTTCCCGTCGGCCCCGCAGTTGTGCATCGACCCGGCGAAGTCGTACGAGGCCGATGTCGTGACGAACCTCGGCGAGTTCACCATCCGCCTCGCCCCCGACCGGGCGCCCGGCACCGTGAACAACTTCGTGTCGCTCGCCCGCTGGAAGTACTACGACGACACCACCTGCCACCGCGTCATCGCCGATTTCGTCGTGCAATGCGGTGATCCGACCGCGACGGGCTCGGGCGGCCCCGGGTACCAGTTCGCCGACGAACTGCCCCAAGCCGGGGAATACAAGATCGGGTCGATCGCCATGGCGAACGCCGGTCCGAATACGAACGGCAGCCAATTCTTCGTCATCACCGGCAACGACGGCGCGGGCCTGCCGCCGAACTACACGCTGTTCGGCGAGGTGATCAACGGTCTCGACACGACGGTTCCCGCCATGGCCGCCTTGTTCAATCCCGATCCGAGCGCCAACGGCGTGCCACCCGCAGGTGAGATTCGCATCGAGTCGGTGACGATTCGCGAGGGCTGAGTCGTCACGCTGCGCCCGGCGCGTGCGTGAGCGGTGGCAGCGGTGGGCGACTTCGACGTCACGTTCCGGATCGACGACGAGCGGCGCACCGGCCGCTGGGATGCACCGCCGTCGCGCCTTGATCCGTCGAAGTACGTCTGGCCCGACGCCGGATCGTGGCCGACGACCGGTGACGTCGTCGCGCGCGGCGCCGATCTCGAGCCGTCAACCCTCATCGATGCCTACCGACGCGGACTTTTCCCGATGGAGGGCGTCGACGACGACAATCCGACGGAGATCTACTGGTGGTCACCGCAACAACGCGGCATCATTCCCCTCGACGGATTGCGCGTCAGCCGCTCCATGCGGCGAAGTGCGCGGCGGTACTCGGTGCGCATCAACCACGACTTCGCGCGCACGGTCCGCGGTTGCGCGTCGCGCACGCGAGACGGTGCGCGCGTGGGCGACACAAGTAGGGAGACCGCCGGCAACACGGACGCTGACATAACCGATGACATAGCTATCGACATAGACGGCGAGTGGATCACCGAACGGTTCGTCGACGCGTACGCGCGGCTGCACGAACTCGGATGGGCCCACAGCATCGAGACGTACGACGGGGACGGCGTGCTCGTCGGCGGCTTGTACGGGGTGCGCATCGGCGGATTCTTCGCCGGCGAGTCGATGTTCCACCTCGCTCGCGACGCATCGAAGGTCGCCCTCATGGCACTGGTCCGGCTCATGCGGGCGAGCAACATGTCGCTGCTCGACACCCAGTGGCTGACGCCCCACCTCGCATCCCTCGGGGCCGTCGCGGTTCCCCGGCACCGCTATCTCGGACTTCTCGCCTCGGCCACGGGGACGGGCTGACGCTTATCCTGATCGCATGACGAACGGCTCCGCGACGCCTCGTCCGCGACGCGACGAGCCGTGGATGATGCGCACGTACTCGGGTCATTCGAGCGCAGAGGCATCGAACGAGTTGTACCGACTCAACCTGTCGAAGGGACAAACGGGCCTCTCCATCGCGTTCGATCTTCCGACCCAGACCGGCTACGACCCCGACCACGAACTCGCGCGCGGCGAAGTCGGCAAGGTGGGCGTGCCCGTCGCGCACCTCGGCCATATGCGCACGCTCCTCGCCGGAATTCCCCCGGGAGAGATGAACACGTCGATGACGATCAATGCGACCGCGCCGTGGCTGCTCGCGCTGTACGTCGCCAACGCCCGCGAACAGGGCGTGCAGGATCATCAGTTGCGCGGCACGACGCAGAACGACCTGCTGAAGGAGTACCTCTCACGCGGTACGTACATCCTCCCGCCACTCGCATCACGTCGACTCATCGTCGACATGATCGCGTGGTGCGCGAAGAACGCACCGAAGTGGAATCCGATGAACGTGTGCTCGTACCACCTGCAGGAGGTGGGTGCGACCCCGACGCAGGAGTTGGCCTTCGCTCTCGTCAATGCCATCGACATCCTCGACGCCGTTCGCGACAGTGGTCAGGTATCGGCCGACGACTTCGTCGGCGTGTTCGGCTCGATCTCCTTCTTCGTCAACGCCGGCATTCGATTCGTCGAAGAGACGTGCAAGATGCGCGCGTTCGTCGAGCTGTGGGAGCGCATCGGTCGCGAGCGATACGGAATCACCGACGACAAGGCGCTGCGCTTCCGGTACGGCATGCAGGTGAACTCGCTCGGACTCACCGAGGCGCAACCGGAGAACAACGTGCAGCGCATCGTTCTCGAGATGCTCGCCGTGACGTTGTCGAAGCGCGCCCGTGCCCGCAGCGTGCAGTTGCCGACGTGGAACGAGGCCCTCGGCTTGCCGCGTCCGTGGGACCAGCAGTGGTCGCTGCGCATGCAGCAGGTACTCGCGTACGAGACCGACCTGCTCGAATACGACGACATCTTCGACGGCTCGCGCGTCATCGACGCGACCACACGCGCGCTCGTCGACGGCGCGTGGGCCGAGGTGAGCGAGATTCTGACGCTCGGCGGCGCTTACGCCAACGTCGAGGAACTGAAGTCGCGACTCGTCGCATCGATGGCCGAGCGGGTACGGCGCATCGAATCGGGCGACCAGACCGTGGTCGGCGTCAACCGGTTCACCGAATCCGAGGCGTCACCGCTCGGCGGCAGCGACAACATCTTGCGCGTCGACCCCGGCGTCGAGGCTCGACTCGTCGCCGACATCGAGCAATGGCGCGCAGGTCGCGATGCAGCAGCCGTGCGGCGGGCCCTCGACGCGTTGCGAACGGCGGTGGAACGTGGTGACAACGTCATGCCGCCGTCGATCGATCTCGCCGTCGCCGGCGGGACGACGGGTGAATGGGCCGCCGCGATGCGCGAAGTTTTCGGGGAGTACCGCGCACCGACCGGTGTCGGTGTCCGCACCGTCGCCGGCAGCGAGCGCCTCGCAGCGATCGCGCGCCGCAGCGCATCACTCGCCGGTGGACCGCCGCGATTCCTCGTCGCCAAACCGGGCCTCGACGGTCACTCGAGTGGCGCCGAGCAGATTGCCGTCGCCGCCCGCGACGCCGGCATGGAAGTCATCTACAGCGGCATCCGCCTCACCCCGCACCAAATCGCCGCATCGGCGCGTGACGAGGACCCCGACGTCGTCGGTTTGTCGATATTGTCGGGGTCGCACCTCGAACTCGTGCCCGTCGTCGTCGCCGAGTTGCGCAAGAACGGTGTTCAGGCACCCGTCATCGTCGGTGGAATCATTCCCGAGGAGGATCGGGACCGACTCATCGGGATCGGCGTGCACCGCGTGTACACCCCGAAGGATTTCGACATTCCCGCGATCATGGACGACATCGTC
>JBIIDI010000145.1:0-3642 GCA_044238425.1 Ilumatobacteraceae bacterium | reverse complement strand
GGCGCACCACCCGACGGCACGTGGCCGACGACGCGCACCGAAGCACTGCAGCGTCTCGACCAGTTCGTTGACGACGTGCTGCCCATGTTCGGGCCGCACGAAGACGCCATGCTCGCCGACAACTGGCACCTCGCCCACTCGGCACTCTCACCGGCGCTCAACCTCGGGCTGCTGCTACCCGAGGAAGTCGTGCGCCGCGCCGAGGCGGCGTACCGCGAAGGACGTGTGCCGATCGCATCCGCAGAAGGATTCATCAGGCAAATCATCGGCTGGCGCGAGTACGTGTGGAATCTGTACTGGAAGTGGATGCCCGACTACGCACAACTCAACGCACTCGATGCACGGGTGCCGCTGCCACCGGTCTTCGACGGACGATCGACGACGTCGATGCGCTGCGTGTCGGGAATCATCGCCGACATCAATGCCCGCGGCTGGGTGCACCACATCCCCCGGCTCATGGTGCTCGGCAACCTCGCACTGCTCGCCGGCGTGAACCCGCAACGGTTCACCGACTGGATGTGGGAGTCGTTCGTCGACGGAGCCGAGTGGGTGATGATTCCCAACGTCATCGGGATGTCGCTGCACGCCGACGGCGGGATGATGGCGACGAAGCCGTACGCGGCCGGTGGCGCGTACATCGATCGCATGAGCAACTACTGCAAGGGCTGTCGTTACGACCGTACGAAACGCACGGGTGATGATGCGTGCCCGTTCACGACGCTGTACTGGGATTTCCTGCTGCGCCACGAGGAACGATTCGTGCGCAACCCGCGCATCGCCACCCAGGTGCGCGCGGCCCGCAAGCTCACCGACGTCGACGAGACTCGCCGTCGCGGTGCCGACGTCGTGCGACTGCTCGGTGAGGGCAACCTGTAGTTGCCGTTGCGTCAGACGCCCGCGTCCGACCCGTCTGCGTCGAGTTCGTTGGCGGCACCACCGGCAACTACATCGTCGGAACCGGCATCGCCTTCTCCGAGATCCTCGGCGATTCGTTCGCTGCGCGCCATGCTTCGCGTACCTCCGCGGCGCACTCGACGCACCGACTGACGCTCGAACTCTCGCTGTTCCTCCTCGAGGGCCGCTTCCTCGGCGACGAGCCGACGCATGCTCTCGAGACGCGCCTCGTCGAGGGACCCCGCGGCAACCGCGGCGCGCACCGCACAACCCGGCTCGGAAACGTGCTTGCAGTCGCGGAACCGGCAGCTGTCCATGAGCGCAAAGACATCCGCAAAGGCTCGTTCGATGCCGTGCCCGCTCGTCCACAAACTCACCGCGCGCACCCCCGGCGTGTCGATGAGCCAGCCTCCCGACGGGAGCTGCAACATGGTGACCGCAACGGTGGTGTGACGGCCGCGCTGATCGGCGTCGCGCACCTCCCCCGTGAGTTGGGTCTCGGTTTCGACGAGGGCATTGACGAGCGTGGACTTGCCGACTCCGCTCGCCCCGAGCACGACGATCGTGCGGCGCGCCTGCCCATATATATGGAGTGCATCCAGCCCGACTCCCTGCAGCGCGCTGACGACGTGCACCGGCACACCGACGGCGATCCCCGCGACGAGGTTGCGCATGCGTTCGGCCTCGGCCGGATCGACGGCGTCGCACTTCGTGAGAACGATGACCGGTCGGGCGCCACTGTCGTAGGCGAGGACGAGTTCGCGTTCGAGACGACGCGGGTTCGGTTCGTTCGTCGCGGCGTGCACGAGGATGACCGTGTCGAGGTTCGCGGCGATCGCCTGGGGAACTGCGCGCATGTCGTCGGACGATGCTCGACGCATGAGAGCCGAGCGGCGCGGCGCGACGAACTCGATGCGCTCGTCGTTCGGGTCGAGCACGACCCAGTCGCCGACGCACACGTCGGCCCCGACGTTGCGCACACGCACTGTGCGATACATGGTGCGATGCGCGGCGTGAACGTCGGGATCGGGAGTGCGAATCGTGCTCCAACCGCGATCGATGCGCATGATGCGGCCGAGTCGCGCATCGCCCGCAGTCGGGACCGCTTCACGCATCACGTGCAAGGTGTCGTCGTCACCACCGAGTTCGCTCAAAGCGTTGTGCACGTTGCGTTTCACGCTACCGAGTTGTCATCACGCGGCGCGGGTGCTTGACTGCCGAGCCGATACCCCGTACAACGGATCACCACTGCATGTCACGCCCCCTCGTCATCGTTGAGTCGCCGGCCAAGGCCAAGACCATCGCCAAGTTCCTCGGAAAAGACTTCGAGGTGCACGCGTCGGTCGGTCACGTCGCCGACCTGCCGCGCACCGGATTGCAGGTCGACGTCGACAACGGCTTCCGACCGACGTACGAACTCACCGAGCGCGGCGCCCGAGTCGTCAAGGAATTGAAGGCCCTCCTCAAGGACGCACCGGCTCTGTACCTCGCCACCGACGAAGACCGCGAAGGCGAGATGATTTCGGCGCACCTGCTCGAGTACCTGAAGCCGAAGGTGCCCGTGCGACGCATGGTGTTCCACGAGATCACGAAGTCGGCGATCGACGAAGCCATCGCCAACCCCCGCGACGTCGACCACAAACTCGTCGACGCTGCCGAGGCGCGACGCATCCTCGATCGTCTGTACGGCTACACGATCTCGCCGATCCTGTGGCGCAAGATCAACCGCGGCCTGTCGGCCGGTCGCGTACAGAGCCCGGCCATCCGCCTCGTCGTCGAACGCGAACAGGAACGCATCGCCTACGTCGTCGCCGACTACTGGGATCTGAAGATGATGAGCGCCACGGCGCCGTCGTTCTCCGCCACGCTCACCGCCCTCAACGGCATGCGCATCGCCACGGGTCGCGACTTCGACGCCAAGGGTGTGGCCCGTGACGGCGTCGCCGTCGTCGACGAGGAGCGGGCGAACGAGCTCGTCGCCGGACTGTCCGGGGCGAATCTCGACGTGCGGTCGGTCGAGGACAAGCCGTACCGCCGCTCGCCGAAAGCACCGTTCACGACGAGCACGCTGCAGCAGGAGGCCGGGAACAAGCTGCGCATGTCTGCCGGCGAAGTGATGCGCATCGCCCAGGGCCTGTACGAAGCCGGGTACATCACGTACATGCGCACCGACAACGTCGGCCTCAGCGACGACGCCGTCGCCGCGGTGCGCAGCGAGATCGCCGGCACGTACGGCAAGCCGTACGTCTCCGACGACGTGCGCGTGCACAAGTCGAAGGTGAAGAACGCCCAGGAAGCCCACGAGGCGATCCGCCCGACGCTGCCGCTGCGCTCCCCCGACTCGCTCAAGGGCGAGCTCAACCCCGTCGAGATGAACGTCTACCGGCTCATCTGGCAGCGCACGCTCGCCTCGCAGATGTCCGACACCGTCGGCACCACCGTGACGCTGCGTCTCGGAGCAACGGCACGCGACTCCTTCACCACCGACTGCGAGTTCAGCGCAAGTGGCACGACGATTTCATTCGCCGGCTACCGCCAGGTGTACGAAGAGATCGAGGACGACAAGGGTGACGACGACGCCGAAGCACTGTTGCCGCCGCTGAAGGTCGGCGACACCGTTGCCGTCGGCGAGATGACCGCGCAGTCGCACTCCACCACGCCGCCACCGCGCTACACCGAGGCGAGCCTGGTGAAGGTGCTCGAGGAGAAGGGCATCGGTCGTCCGTCGACGTACGCGAACATCCTCGG
>JBIIDI010000043.1:0-12893 GCA_044238425.1 Ilumatobacteraceae bacterium | reverse complement strand
AGTCGAACTTGCGCAACGGAACCCGCATCCCGACGATCGCGCCGACGATGACGACGATCACCGAAATGACGAACGCGGTGTTCACACCCGGCCACAGCACGAGCTCGTACGAGGCCTCGGCGTCGAGCGAGCGCGACGCGGATCCGATCCACTCACCCACCCGCCCGGCGAACGCACCACCGACGAGCGAGACGGCGGCGAGCACGACGACGGGCCCCTGCAGCATCCACTGCGACACGACCGACCCGTGCGCGTGGTGATGACCATCGTCACCGGAGTCACGGGAATGCGAGTCGTCGCGCGCCGGGGCGAGCACGCCGCGCAACAAACGCACGCTGTACGCCACCGAGAGCACCGAGCCGACGACGACACCGACGAGCGCCACGACACCCGGCGTGCCGTTGTCCTTCAGCAGTGCGACGAGTGCCTTCTCCTTCGTCACGAATCCGAGCAGCGGCATGACACCGGCCATCGACGCCGCGGCGAGCACCATCGCCACGGCTGTCACCGGCAGTCGACGGGCAACACCGCGCATCACCGAGATGTCGCGGGTTCCCGTTTCGTGGTCGATGACACCGACGCCGAGGAACAAGGCCGCCTTGAAAACGGCATGAGCGACGAGGTGGGCGACACCCGCGTACGTCGCCGTCGACGTTCCGATGCCGACGAGCAGCGTGAGAAAGCCGAGCTGCGACACCGTGCTGTGCGCGAGGAGCAATTTCGCGTCGGTCTGGCGCATTGCATTCACGCCACCGACGAGCATCGTCAGCGATCCGGCGACGACCACCCACCAGCGCCACACGAAAACGTCGGCGAGTACGGGCGCGAGTCGCGCGACGAGCACGATGCCCGCCTTCACCATCGTTGCCGAATGGAGATACGCACTCACCGGTGTCGGCGCCGCCATTGCCCCGGGCAACCAGAAGCTGAACGGCATCTGCGCCGATTTCGTGAACGCCCCGAGCAGCACGAGGACGATCGCCGCATTCACCGCACCACCCGCCCCGGCCAACTCGGCGAGGTCGGCGAAAGCGGTGGTGCCGAACTCGAGTTGCAGCACGATGACCCCCGCGAGCAGACACAGACCGCCGAGACCGGTGGTGAGCAGTGCCCGCACCGCCGACTGCCGCGCCGCAGCCGAGCGGTCGTTCAAGCCGATGAGGAGGAACGAACACACCGACGTGAGTTCCCAGAACACGAACATCGTGAACAGATCACCGGCAACGACCAATCCCGTCATTGCACCCGCGAAGGCGACGAACAACCCGACGAACCGCGAGTACGTGCCGTCGTGGTCGAAGTATGCGATCGAGTACAGAAGCACCCCGGCACCGAGCACCGAGACGATGACGGTCATCAGCACCCCGAAGCCGTCGAGGGATACGTCGATGCCGAGACCGAGGGCAGAAATCCATTCCACGCGCTCCGACACGACACCGTCCCGTCCGCGTACGAGGGCGACGACGGCGGTCGTCACCGTGACGGCAATGCCGAGCGCCGCTCCGATCACGGGCCGACGACGCAACGGCCACAGCAACAGCGCTGCGACGAGGAAGTGGACCGCGACGAGTGCGATCACCGTGGGAAATTGTCCTTCATGGCACGTTCATCTCGCTGCGAGCGTGGGGGTGAGATTCGGGGCGTGGCGACGTGGCGACCTTAGCAGGGCTGACTTGCGTAGTCTTGGCGAAGTGACGAATCACGGCGACATTCGTCGCATACTGGCGATCGCATCCGTGCAACGCACCGGATCGACGTTGTTGTGCAGCATCCTGCGCGCAACGGAAGCGGCCGGGCATCCGATCGAAATTCTCAACCTCCATGCCGACAACTTCACGCGCTTGCGCGAGGAGATCGGTGAGCCGCAGTTCTCGCTGCGCGGTCGGGTCGAACTCGCCGCGCGCAAAATGCTCCGTCGCGCACCGGTGCGACACGTCGGTTTGTACAACCGCGCGTCGTTCGAGCGGTACCTGCACGGCGTCGCGGCGCGACACGTGACACCGAACGGGGTCTTCGGTCTGAAGGTGCACTGGAACCAGCTCGTCGACACGATGCTCGACGAGGGTCGTGACGTCGACTTCTGGGGTGCGCCCGTCTCGTGGGTACGCATCCGTCGCTCGAACGAAATTCGCCAGGCGATCTCCTACGTGCGCGCGGCACAGACGGAGAGCTGGAACAGCTGGATGCAGGAGCGCGGCGAGGCGACGTACGACGAGGCGGCGATCGTCTCCGCCCTGCAGCACATCGACGCCGGAAACCGCGGCTGGGAGGGGTACTTCACGGCGCGGGGCATCACTCCGCTCAACGTGAGTTTCGACGATCTCGTGCGCGATCGCGACACGACGGTGCGACGCGTCATGGCGACGGTCGGCGTCGAACTCGATGCCGTACCGGCGCCGACGACGAAGCAACAGTCCGACACCCAAAGCGCCGAATGGGAACGGCGCTTTCTCGCGGCGCGACCCGAATACGCGTCGCGCGCTGCCACACTGAAGTCGTGACTCAAGGCTCCCCTTCCCCCCTGTTCGACCCCGCCGCGTGGACGCCGGTTCCCGGCTTCTCCTTCACCGACGTCACCTACCACCGTGCCGTCGACCAGGGAACGGTGCGCATCGCGTTCAACCGGCCGGAGGTGCGCAATGCCTTCCGTCCGCGCACCGTCGACGAGTTGTTCACCGCCCTCGAACACGCGCGTACCTCACCCGACGTCGGGTGCGTGCTCATCACCGGCAACGGTCCGTCGCCGAAGGACGGCGGCTGGGCGTTCTGCTCCGGCGGTGACCAGCGCATCCGCGGTCGTGACGGCTACCGCTACGCCGACGGCACCGACGCATCGACCATCGATGCGGCACGCACGGGACGACTGCACATTCTCGAGGTGCAGCGACTCATCCGCTTCATGCCCAAGGTCGTCATCTGCGTGGTTCCCGGATGGGCAGTGGGTGGCGGACACAGCCTGCACGTCGTGTGCGACCTCACCATCGCCAGCCGTCAGCATGCACGCTTCAAGCAGACCGACGCCGACGTCGCAAGCTTCGACGGTGGCTACGGATCGGCGTATCTGGCGCGAATGGTCGGGCAGAAGTTCGCCCGCGAGATCTTTTTCCTCGGCCGCGAGTACGACGCACAGGAAGCGCACGACATGGGCATGGTGAACGCCGTCGTCGATCACGACGACCTCGAACGCGTCGCTCTCGAATGGGCGCGCGAGGTGAACGGCAAGAGCCCCACCGCGCAGCGCATGCTGAAGTTCTCCTTCAACCTCATCGACGACGGTCTCGTCGGCCAGCAGTTGTTCGCCGGCGAAGCGACGCGCCTCGCGTACATGACCGACGAAGCCCAGGAAGGCCGCGACGCATTCCTGCAAAAGCGCGACCCCGATTGGTCGAAGTACCCCTGGCACTTCTGACGATCGAATCGGCAGACGACCCGCGCCTCGCCCCTTTCGGCTGGCGCGAGCGGCGTCTCACGGGTCGCATTCAACGTCGCGCCGAAGGTCCGTTGTTCATCGCCGAGGGCGATCTCGTCACCGAGCGCGCACTCGCCGCCGGTTGCACCCCCGTTCTCGTGTTGTGCAGCGACAAGGGCGAACGACGCCTGGCCGAATTTGCGCCGGGCTACGAGGCGTATTCATTCCGTGCCGACGACGAGGTTCGTCGTCGGGTGACGGGAGTGGGCGTGCCACTCGACGTGCTTGCGTTGTTCATCCGCCCGGAGCCGCCGGCATGGTCCGACCTCGCCGACGGTTTCTCGCGCGGCATCCTCGCCGACAACGTCGACAACCCGGTGAACGTGGGTTCGATCGTGCGCAACGCCGCGGCGATGGGCTGGGACACGTTGTTCCTCGACGACAACGGCGCCGACCCGCTCGCCCGCCGTTCGTTGCGCGTCGCCATGGGCACCGCGTTCGGCGTGCGCCACGCACGCGTGCCCGACGTCGCCGAATTCCTGCAGTCGATGCACGATCGGGACGTAACGACGATTGCACTCACCCCACGCCCCGATGCAACGCCGCTGGCGAGCGTCATGCTCCCCGCCGGGCAACGACGGCTCGTTCTGCTCGGATCGGAACGACACGGGCTCTCCGACGGGATTCTCGACACGTGCACGATGCGCGTGCGCATCGAGATGCACCCCGGTGTCGACTCGCTCAACGTCGCTGCGGCGAGTGCGATCGCCTGTTGGGCGCTGCGCTAGTCGCGCGGGTACGAACTCGGGGTGATCGGCAAGCCGGTGTCGTTGCGGAGATGCTCGGCTGCGCGCACGAAGTAGCGCAGCATCTCCTCGCGAATCGCCGGGTCGGCGACGCACGATTCGACGGCCGCCCCCATGTGCCGCAGCCACCGGTCGCGCATGTCGGCGTCGATGAGGTACGGCATGTGCCGCATGCGCAGGCGCGGATGTCCGCGCTCGCGGAGATAGTCGTCGGGTCCACCCCAGTAGTGGGCAAGGAACGTCGCGAGTCGGCGCCGAGCACCGCTGAGATCGTCGGGCTCGGGGTACAGGGAAATGAGCGGCGCATCGGTGCGCACGCCGTCGTAGAAGGCGGCGACGAGTCGCTCGAAGAACGGCATTCCGCCGAGTCGGTCGTACAGCGACGCACTCGCGTCGGTGGGTTCGTCAGACATCGAGGAAGCGCGACGCGGCGATCGCCGAGCCGATGGCTCCGATGAGCGCACCGATGGCGAGCAGGGCGATCATGACGCCGCCCAGGTAGCCGCCGGGAACGATGAGGCTGCTGATTCCGGTGCCGGGTTTGAATCCCGCGACGCCGTTCGTCCACGCCCCGTTGAGCACCCACACGCCGCCGCAGGCGACGACTCCGCCGATGAGTCCCTGCAAGAGACCTTCGAGCATGAACGGAACGCGGATGAACCAGTTCGTCGCACCGACGAGCTTCATCACCTCGATCTCGCGACGCCGGGCGAACATCGCCGTGCGGATCGTGTTCCAGATGAGCCCGACGGCGACGACGAGGAGGATGAGCGACATGATGAGGGTGACGGTGCGCACGAACCGCGACAGCGTCGAGATCACCTCGAATTCGTCCTCGGCGAGCGCGACGGCTTCGACCCCGGGCAGCGTGCGGTACTGCTCACCGAGGCTGCGCACGAGCGCGGGATCGTCGCTGCGCGGCACGACCTTGAACTGCGTGGGGATGGTTTCGGGGGTGAGCAGGCTCAAGGTGACGGGATCACCGACGAAGATCCGCTGCGCCTCGGCGTAACTCTCCGCCTTGTCGAGATACCGCAACTTGTCGACGTCGATGACCTGCGGGGATGCGCGCAACGTCTGGTTGATGAGGTCGACCTGCTCTGGCGACGCGTCGCTGCGCACGAACACGATCATGGCGACGTCGCCGCGCCACTGCACGAGCAGGTTCTCGAACGCGCGCTGGATGAGGAAAGTTGCACCGACGAGCAGCAGAGCGATCGCCGACGTGAGCACGGCGGCGACGGTGAGGGTGAGGTTGCGGCGGAAGCTGGCCCATGTCTCGCGCAGTGCGTATCCGATTCGGGTGAACATCACTCGTACACTCCCCGCTCCTGGTCGCGCACGATGACGCCACGGTCGAGCTGGATCACCCGGCGCCGCATCGCGTTGACGACGCGGTGATCGTGCGTCGCCATGACGACCGTCGTTCCGGTGTCGTTGATCTCCGCCAGCAAGGTCATGATGCCCTCGCTCGTCGCCGGGTCGAGGTTGCCCGTCGGCTCGTCGGCGAGCATGATGAGCGGTCGGTTGACGAATGCCCTGGCGATCGACACGCGTTGCTGCTCACCGCCCGACAACTGGTGGGGAAAGCGCTCCTCCTTGCCCGACAGCCCGACGAGATCGAGCACGAGCGGCACCTGCTCGGCGATGACGTGACGCGGCTTGCCGATGACCTCGAGGGCGAAAGCAACGTTCTCGAACACCGTTTTGTTCGTGAGCAACTTGTAGTCCTGGAACACGTTGCCGAGCAGTCGGCGCAGGTGCGGCACGCGCGACGGCGACATCTCGTTGACGTTGCGTCCCGCCACCCACACTTCGCCCTCGTCGGCGACCTCTTGGCGGCTCATGAGGCGCAGCAGCGTCGACTTTCCCGACCCCGACGGGCCGACGAGGAAGACGAACTCCCCCTTCGAGATGTCGAACGTCGCGTCACTCACCGCGACGGTGTCGCGCCCGTAGACCTTCGTCACGCCCTCGAGACGGATCATTGCGCGGCCCCCGTGCGGCGCCAGCGGAGGTAGCCCTCCATGAACTCGTCGAGATCGCCGTCGAGCACCGCGTCGACGTTTCCCATCTCGACGTCGGTGCGCAGATCCTTCACCATTTGGTACGGCTGCAGAACGTACGAGCGGATCTGCGTACCCCAGCCGACCGTCGCCTGCTTGCCGGCGATGCGCGCCAGCTCTGCCTCGCGCTCTTCTTCGATGCGGGTTGCGAGCATCGTGCGCAGCTTCTTCATCGCGTTCTCACGGTTCTGCAACTGGCTGCGTTCCTGCTGCGACGACGCGACGAGTCCCGTCGGACGGTGGATGAGGCGGACCGCCGACGACGTCTTGTTCACGTGCTGACCGCCGGCACCCGAAGCGCGGAACACTTCCATGTCGATGTCGGCTTCGTTGATCTCGACGTCGGGTTCGTCGAGCACGGGCCACACCTGCACCGTGGCGAAACTCGTCTGGCGGCGTCCCTGGTTGTCGAACGGACTGATGCGCACGAGACGGTGCGTACCTCGTTCGGACGTGAGCAAGCCGTACGCGTAGCGGCCGCGCACGGTGAAATCGGCCGACAAGATGCCCGCCTCGGTGCCCTGCGAGACGTCCCCCATTTCGACCGTGAAGTTGCGCCGCTCGGCCCAGCGCGTGTACATGCGCAGGAGCATCGAGCTCCAGTCCTGTGCGTCGACGCCGCCGTCCTTGGCGTTGATCTGGATGATCGCATCGGCGGTGTCGTGCTCGCCCGTGAACAAGCTTCGCAACTCGACGTCGTCGAGTGCGCGACGCAGTGCGGCAATGCCCTGCTCGATCTCCGCCTCCTGCGACTCGTCGTCGATCTCGCGGGCCATTTCGTGGAGAACGTCGAGGTCGTCGATCGAGCGCACGAGACGGTCGAATTCCGACACGTCGGCGGACACGTTCGAATACTCGGAGTTCACCTTCTTCGCGTGCTCTTGGTCGTCCCACAGGTCGGGACGCGCCACCTCGATCTCGAGTTCGGCGAGCCGCACGCGGGCAACGTCGATCTTCAGGTAACCCGCCGCCTCGTCGATGCGGCGCCGCACGTCGGCGAGATCGCCACCGAAATCCCTCATTGCGTCGGCCGACCTACGCCTTGCCGTGGCACTGCTTGTATTTCTTCCCCGAACCGCACGGGCACGGCGCGTTGCGGGGCGTCTTCGACCAATCGACGGCACTCGACGTCGCCGCCCCGGCCGGTGCGGCGCCAGCAGCACGCGGACGGTTGACGACCGGTTCGTCGGCGCGGTTCGTCGTGACGTTGGCGATCGGTGACGGCGCGGCAGCGGGAGTCTGTTCGTCGTTGCGCACGACCTGGACGTGCATGACGTAGCGCACGAAGTCCTGCGCGATTCCGCTCATCATCGCCCCGAACATCTCGAATCCTTCGCGCTGCCACTCGGTGAGCGGGTCCTTCTGGCCCATGGCGCGCAGGTTGATTCCCTCCTGCAGGTAATCCATCTCCTCGAGGTGCTCGCGCCAGCGCTGGTCGATGATTCGCAGCATCACCTGGCGCTCGATTTCGCGCATCATGTCGGCACCGAGTTCGGCTTCGCGGCGCTCGTAGTGCGCGGACGCGTCGGCCATGACGAGGTCGTAGATCTCGTCGGTCGTCGTGCACGAGGCGAGTGCGCCCGCCTCCACCGACCCGGGCCAGAACGAGGCGAGTTCGACGGCGAGACCGTCAAGGTCCCATTCGTCCTGCGCTTCGGAGACGCAGTGCGACTCGATGAGCGAATCGACGGCGTCGGCGAGGTACTCGAGTGCGGCAGCCTTCAAATCGCGACCCTCGAGGATCTGGTCGCGGCGCGCGTAAATGATCTTGCGCTGCTGGTTCATCACCTCGTCGTACTTGAGGACGTTCTTGCGAATCTCGGCGTTGCGCTGTTCGACCGTGGTCTGCGCACGCTCGATCGCCTTCGTCACCATTTTCGCTTCGATCGCTTCGTCGTCGGGAAGGGCCCGACCCATCACCCACGACAACGCGCCCGTGGCGAACAGACGCATGAGGTCGTCTTCGAGGCTGAGATAGAAGCGACTCGAACCCGGGTCGCCCTGACGTCCGGAACGACCGCGCAACTGGTTGTCGATGCGTCGGCTCTCGTGACGCTCGGTGCCGACGACGTGCAGGCCGCCGAGACGACGCACTTCCTCGCCCTGCTGGGCGCACAGCTTGCCGTATTCGGCGAGCAACTCGTTGAGCCGTTCGTGCGCCTTGCGACGCGCCGTGAGGTAGTCGGTCGGCATCTCCTCGAGGGCGACGGGAAGAGCGAACTCGTCGAGCAGCGTGTCGGGATGGTGCCCTTCCTTGAGCACCTGCTGGCGCGCGAGACCTTCGGGGTTGCCACCGAGCAGGATGTCGACGCCGCGACCCGCCATGTTCGTCGCGACGGTGACCGCACCGGGTCGACCCGCCTGGGCGACGATCGACGCCTCGCGCGTGTGCTGCTTGGCGTTGAGTACCTCGTGCGGAATGCCGCGCTGCTGCAGCTTGCGCGACAGCACCTCGCTCTTTTCGACGCTGGCGGTTCCGACGAGCACGGGCTGACCCGCCTCGTGACGTTGCGCGATGTCCTCGATGACGGCGACGAACTTCGCCTCTTCGGTCTTGAAGATGAGGTCGGGCGCGTCCTCGCGGACGCGGGGCTTGTTCGGCGGTATCGGTACGACGTTGAGGCCGTACGTGTTCATCAACTCGCCCGCCTCGGTCTGCGCAGTTCCCGTCATGCCGGCCAACTTCTCGTACATGCGGAAGTAGTTCTGCAACGTGATCGTGGCGAGAGTTTGGTTCTCCTCCTTGATCCGTACGCCTTCCTTCGCTTCGACGGCCTGGTGGATGCCCTCGCTCCAGCGACGTCCCTCGAGGATGCGGCCCGTGAACTCGTCGACGATCTTCACTTCCCCGTCGGCGACGATGTAGTCCTTGTCGCGGTGGTAGAGCACCGCCGCCTTCAGCGCCACCTGCAACTGGTGCACGAGATTCTGCTGCACCTCGTCGTAGAGATTCTCAAGTCCGAGTGCCCGCTCGACCTTCTCGATGCCCGATTCGGTGGGCACGACGATGCGCTTGGCTTCGTCGACGTCGAAGTCGGCTCCGCGCTCGAGCGTGCGCACGATGGATGCGAACTTGTAATACGTCTGTGCCGCATCGGCAACGCGACCCGAGATGATGAGCGGTGTGCGCGCCTCGTCGATGAGGATCGAGTCGACTTCGTCGACGATGGCGAAGTTGTGGCCGCGCTGCACCTTCTCGGCGGGCGTTCCCGCCATGTTGTCGCGCAGGTAGTCGAAGCCGAACTCGTTGTTCGTTCCGTACGTGATGTCGCATCCGTAGTCGACGCGCTTTTCGTGCGGTGCTCCGCGCAGGCCGGGAACGACGAGGCCGACTTCGAGACCGAGCCAGCGGTGCACCTGACCCATCCACACGGCGTCGCGACGGGCGAGATAGTCGTTCACCGTGACGACGTGCACGCCCTTGCCGCTCAGCGCGTTGAGATAGACGGGAAGCGTCGACACGAGGGTCTTGCCCTCACCGGTGCCCATCTCGGCCACCCAGCCGGCGTGCAACGCGGCACCACCCATGAGCTGGACGTCGTAGTGACGCTGACCGAGCACCCGCGACGCGGCCTCGCGCACAACGGCGAAGGCCTCGACCATGAGGTCGTCGAGGGTCTCCCCGCGATCGAGTCGGGAACGGAATTCGGCGGTCTTGGCCCGCAGCGCATCGTCTCCGAGGGCGGCAATCTCCCGCTCACGGGCGTTGATGTCGGGAACGAGTGCGGCGAGGGCCTTGACGCGCTTGCCCTCTCCTGCCCGCAAGACGCGGTCGAGAATCGCCATGAAGCGTTCAGCCTAACCGTCACCCCCTCGGCCGGGTGGCCGGGGAGTCCATGCCGCAACGACCGCACGGACGTGACGCGCGTCGCCGTCGTTGACGAGCGCGTGGACCGCGCGGCGCAACGTGGCACCCGTCGTCGTCACGTCGTCGACGACGAGGATCGAGCGGCCGCTCGCGCGGGGCGAGGCGCGGATGTCGGGACCGACGAGGCGTGCCGCGCGGTCGGATGACGACTGGCGAGCACGACCGCGACGACGCAACAGTGCGCGAACGTCGGTGTCGAGAGCGCGTGCAACCAACTCGGCAACGAGTGCCGTCGCATCGACACCGGTGCGTCGTACACGCTGACGCGAAGCCGGCACCCACGTGACGACGTCCGGAATCGGCGCGCACCGCGCGCACGACGTCGTTGCGAGTGCGTGCACCATGTCGCGGGCGACTGCATCGACGACGTCGCCGCGTCGCGCCGACTTCAGTGCGATGATCCGCCGACGTACGGTGTCGTCGTCGTACCGCGCGAGAGCGACGACGTGCAACGGCACAGCCGCTGGAACGATGTAGTGTCGCGCGGTGCTTCCCGATCGCATTCCGGTTCGCCTGTCGCGATGTGTGCTCGGTCTCGCACTGTTCGGCGTCGGAATCTCGCTGCAGATCGACGCACGACTCGGCAATCCTCCGTGGGACGTGTTCCACCAGGGCGTGTCGCTGCAGACGGGTGTGAGCATCGGGCGCGTCATCGTGCTCACGGGGCTCGCACTGCTGTTGCTGTGGATCCCGTTGCGTCAACGTCCCGGAATCGGCACCATCCTCAACGCGCTAGAGATCGGCACCGTCGCCGACATCGCGTTGCGCCTCATCCCCGAACCCGAATCACTGCCGATCCGCGGCTCGATGGTCGTCGCCGGAATCCTCTGCGTCGCAATCGGTTCGGCGCTGTACATCGGCAGCGGTCTCGGACCGGGTCCGCGCGACGGACTCATGACGGGACTCGCCGCACGCGGCATTCCCGTGCGCGTCGCGCGCACCGGCATCGAAGTGACGGTGCTCGTCGTCGGCTGGCTGCTCGGCGGTCGGGTCGGCGTAGGAACCGTTGTGTTCGCGCTGACGATCGGGCCGCTCGTGCAGTGGTGGCTGCCGCGGCTCGCGTTCAGTAGCGGTAGTGCTCGGGCTTGAAGGGTCCCGACGGTTCGATGCCGAGGTAGTCGGCCTGCTCGTCGGTGAGCTTCGTCAACTTTGCGCCGAGTGCCGACAGGTGCAGTGACGCCACCTTCTCGTCGAGGTTCTTCGGCAGCACGTACACGCCGATCGGGTACTTCGCGACGTTGTTGAACAGCTCGATCTGTGCAATGACCTGGTTCGAGAACGAGCAGCTCATGACGAACGACGGGTGTCCCGTGGCGCATCCGAGGTTGACCAGACGTCCCTCGGCGAGAACGATCACGGAGTGGCCGTCGGGGAACGTCCACAAGTCGGTGCCGGGCTTCAACGTGTCGCGTACCGCGCCGCTGCGAGCCAAACCGTCCATGTCGATTTCGTTGTCGAAGTGGCCGATGTTGCACACGATCGCGTTGTGCTTCATGCGCGCCATGTGATCGACGGTGATGATCGCCTCGTTGCCGGTGGCGGTCACGAACACGTCGGCCTCGGACACGACGGCGTCGAGCGTGTCGACGGAGTAGCCCTCCATCGCCGCCTGCAATGCGTTGATCGGGTCGATCTCGGTGACCACGACGCGCGAACCCTGTCCGCGCAAACTCTGCGCGCAACCCTTGCCGACGTCGCCGTATCCGCAGACGACGGTCATCTTGCCGGCGAGCATGACGTCGGTGGCGCGGTTGATCGCGTCGATGAGCGAGTGGCGACAGCCGTAGAGGTTGTCGAACTTGCTCTTCGTCACGCTGTCGTTCACGTTGAACGCCGGGAAGAGCAGCTCGCCCTTTTCGGCCATGCGGTACAGGCGCTTCACGCCCGTCGTCGTCTCCTCGGTGACACCACGGATTCCCTTCGCCATGCGCGTCCACTTCGTCGGGTCCTGCTTCAGCCCGCGGGTGAGCAATCCGAGCACGATGGCGAGTTCCTGGTTCGACGCCGTCGTCGGATCGGGCACCGCGCCCGCCTTCTCGTACTCGACGCCCTTGTGCAGCAACAGCGTCGCATCACCGCCGTCGTCGAGGATCATGTTCGGACCGTCTCCGTCGGGCCACGTCATCATCTGCTCGGTCGCCCACCAGTACTCCTCGAGCGTTTCGCCCTTCCAGGCGAAGACGGGGACGCCGTTCGGCTGGTCGACGCTGCCGTTCGGGCCGACGACGACCGCAGCCGCCGCATGGTCCTGCGTCGAGAAGATGTTGCACGACGCCCAACGCACCTCGGCACCGAGTTCGACGAGCGTTTCGATGAGCACCGCGGTCTGCACCGTCATGTGCAGCGAACCCGAGATGCGCGCACCCTTCAGCGGCTTCGACGGGCCGTACTCCTTGCGCAGCGCGCGCAAGCCGGGCATTTCGTGCTCGGCGAGGTGGATCTCCTTGCGTCCGAACGGCGCAAGCGACAGATCGGCGACGCGCCAGTCACGGCGCGCGGCAAAGGACGATGAAGTGGTAGCGGACATGGTGCCTCCGATGCACTAACGGGAACGGGCTGGGGCCTGCTGGCACCGATCGGATCAGCCGTCGTGGCTCAAGTGTACGTCGGGGCGATTCCCTCGTCCCGGATACGCGCCGTGATTCGTGCGTGTTCGACCTCGTCGACGACGACCGACTCCTCGACGAGCATGACGGGGATGCCGTCGCGCACCTCGTAACGGCGTCGCTGGCGCGGGTTGTAGA
>JBIIDI010000042.1:0-13103 GCA_044238425.1 Ilumatobacteraceae bacterium | reverse complement strand
GGTGCAGCGTTTCTCGAGTCGGCTTTCGCGTTCTGTCTGGGTTGCGTCATTTTCGGTTGGTTGATGCGGCTGGGAGTCGTCCCCCGGCACATTTGCGAGGAGTGCAACGACATCTCCGCACGCCTGCGGGCACAAGCAGGACGCACGACCTGACCGCTCGGTCGATTGGAGTCGTCGGCGGCGGTGCCGCCGGTGTTCTCGTTGCGATTCACCTTGCCCGGGAGTCGATCGGGCCCCTCGAGGTCACGATCTACGAACCTCGTGAACATCTCGGCGAGGGTGTCGCCTACTCCACGCCCGACGACTGTCACGTACTCAACGTTCCCGCCGGGGGCATGAGCGCACTGCCGGACGAGCCCGATCACTTTCAACGCTGGGCCGACGCGAACGCAGGTGATTTCCTGCCGCGCCATCACTTCGCGTCGTACTTGCGCGACACGCTCGAATCGGTCGTGCAGACGGTGACCGATGTGCACGTCGTTCATCATCGGCAGGTGGTAGTCAACATCACGCCAACGACGCCCGTCACCGTGCACCTCGCCGATGGCTCACAACGCGTCCACGACAGAGTCGTCATCGCCACCGGCAACGCCGCGCCGGTGCGCCCGGAGTGGTTGCCCAACTCCGACCGGATCATCGCTGATCCTTGGCAGCCGGGGGCACTTGCCGCCGTTCCCGACGGCGCACGCGTCGCGTGTGTCGGGACGGGACTCACGTTCGTCGACGTGGCTCTCACGCTGGTGCGACGCGGTGTGCACGTGCGCGGACTTTCACGACACGGACTGCTGCCCGCAACTCACGCCACGGTCGGCTCCGCACCGACACTGCCCGACACCGTTCGCACTCCCCTGCAGATCATGCGGTGGATTCGCAGTCACGATGACTGGCGCGCTGCGCTCACCGCGATGCGGCCGCACACGCAACGACTGTGGCAATTGATGGCCGAGGACGAGCGGCGGCGATTCGTACGGTTGCCGATGCGCTACTGGGAAGTCCATCGACACCGCATGGCCCCCGACGTCGCCGCCGACCTGCGGGACCACGTACGTGACGGGACGATTGCAGTCTCAGCGTTCCGTGCTGCGTCTGCAACAACGCATGATGACGGACGGATCGCTCTCGTTGACACGACCGGTGCATCCACCGAACTTTTCGATCACGTCGTCGTGTGCACCGGACCGAGTGACGACGTGCGACGCTCGACCGGCCTTCTCGGACGACTCATTGAGTCGGGAGTGGCAACGGCGGGACCGCTCGGCTTCGGCATCGACACCGACCCGGTGACAGGAGCTTTGCGGGATTCGTCGGGCTCCACCTGCGCCCACGTGTACTGCATCGGCACGATGCGGCGCGGAACGCTGTGGGAGACGACGGCGATCCCCGAGTTGCGCGTGCACGCGCATGACTTAGCGAAGGAGCTCGTCGAGCCGTTGTCGTAGATCGGAGTCCCCGTGCACGCCGAGCAACGACGTAAACGTTCCGGACTGCTCGATGAAGACCCATGCGGGTTGGTACGGCACCGAAAAGCGTTGGTACCAGTTGCCGTCGCTGTCGTCGACGTTGGGGAATGTCAACGAATGTCGCGCCACGAACTCGGCGTACGCGGACTGGGTGCCGTACCAACCGACACCGACAACGGTGACTCTTCCCGAAAATTCCTGCGCGATCTCCTCGACCGAGGGAGCTTCAAAGTTACAACTGGCTCAACCGGGAGCCCAGAACCAGAGGGCAACCGGACGAATCGCGAGCGCATCGTCAAGCGCGAAGGAGTCTCCGCCGATGAGCGTTGCACCGAGGTCGAACCTTCCCTTGTCAGCGGTTACAGCGGCATGCGTACTCGCACTGCCGATCTCCGTTGAAAGAGACGATCCGGAGCAAGCCAAGAGACTCGCTCCGAAACAGATAATAGCCAAAGGTCGCGACACGTAGCGCAAAAGAGTCAATTGTCGACAAGTACGCACGACCATAGCCTCGCATACCTTCCTGCACCGTCAAGATGCGATGCAATTTCGCCGGCACGGAAATGTCGCTCGCCAAGAAGGTATGGAATCGTGGGCTTTTCGGGACATTGCTAACTGTGCGACATATGCGCCTCCTCGTTGGATACGGGCATGAGAAACACACAACGCACATTCAATGCCATTGGAGTAGCAGCCCTCGTGGTTGCACTGCTGGTCGGAGGGTTCTTTCTGGCCGCCGCCGTTCGCGAGAACGACGACAGCCTCGCCGAGGAACTTCGCATTCTCGGCTACTGCCCGCCAGGCGAGACACTGAGGGCGACGGACGATGCCGGTTCAGGTGACGACGTCTGCACTCCGCTTGACAGCACTGAGCGTGACGGCATCGTCGGCGACTTGATTCCGTCAGCAGACAACCAGTACTCGTTGGGTACGTCCGTTTTTCGTTGGAAGAGCCTGCAGCTCGGACCGGGAACGCTGTTCATTCAGGACGTCTCGACGGGACGGCAGGCCGGCCTGACGGTGGAAGATGGCGTGCTGCTCATTGACGGTGCGGACTCACTGCGCATCGGTAACGTTCAGCTCACGGCGACGGGCTTGCGCTCGATCCTGCGCACCCAAGACATCACCATCGGTCAACCGGGCGACAGCGGATTCCTCGCGGTCTCGACGGGAATCAGATTTCCCGACGGCTCAACGCTCACGTCGGCAGACGACCTCGGCGCACAGGGAGCTCGTGGAGTCCCCGGTGCAACCGGTGCGCGCGGTGCAACGGGCGCTCCTGGTTCTGATGGTGTGCCCGGAGTGCAAGGGCCCGCTGGTGCAACGGGTGCCCCGGGCGTAGCGGGGCCGGCTGGTGCCACAGGTGCGCAAGGCCCAACAGGTGCCACCGGTGCACAAGGCCCGGCAGGAGCCACAGGTGCACAAGGCCCGGCAGGTGCACAAGGCCCGGCAGGTGCACAAGGCCCGGCAGGTGCACAAGGCCCGGCAGGTGCCACTGGAGCCCAAGGTCCGGAGGGTCCGACCGGACCGATGGGACCCGCCGGTCCGGCAGGCACCTTCAGTAGCGGTGGAGCATGTTCGTATGAGGACGACGGCATGACAGTGACGGGAACACTGCGCTGGAAAATCGAGGGTCCTCGCGCCGTCCTTGAATGCCTCAGCGACAGCTGAGCAGTTTTCATCGTTCCCTCAGCGCCTGCACGCACCAGCGGTGGGCGCTGAGGGACTCGAACCCCCGACCCTCTCCTTGTAAGGGAGATGCTCTAACCAACTGAGCTAAGCGCCCGAAGGAACTGTGCGCCTTCGGCTGACGTGTCAGCCTACGAGTCCACCTCTGCTGCGGCACCAGCGCACGGGATGACGCCGCGCACGGCGCGTCAACGCCGTCAGAATGCCGACGACGGGATGTCCCGCTCGTCGTCGACGATTGCGCGAACGATCCGTGCCGCAACTGCAGCAGGCATCAGACCCTGCGGGAACTTCGGCGCCACTCCGGCAATTGGATGCGTCGCAAGCTGCGTTTCCGTGTGCGGAGGACGAGCATCGAGAAGCGTGATGCCGCGACGACGCACCTCGCGCCCGATCGCCACGGTGGCCGAATGCAAGGCCGCCTTTGACGCCGAATATGCCGCCATGTTCGCCACGGGAGATTCCGCAACCACTCCGGAGATGGTGACGATCGCTCCCGGCGACGCCATGTGCGGCAACGCTTCACGAATGAGCTGCACGGCGGCGGTGTAGTTCACCATCGTCAGCCACTCGATCGTTTCGTCGCTCGTCTCGTCGATCGAACCGAATGCCACGACTCCGGTGGCATTGACGACAACCGACAACTTCTCCCCTGCATCCACCAATGAGCCCAACGCCCCTCGCATTGCCCGAACGTCGGTGATCTCGCACTCGGCGGCACGGGACCCGGCGAGCTGCGGATCGAGCTTGCGCACATCACGCACGAGCACCCGCACATCGGCTCCGGCGGCGAGCAGCTCGCGGGCAATCTCGCGACCCAAGCCGCCCGTGGCGCCTGCGACGACGGCAATCGAGCCGGCGAGGTTCATGCCGTCGCCTGCTTGCGCACGACTTCGTGACGATCACGGACGTCGACGAGCTGACGGAGAATCTCCGGCGTCGATGCGACGATCGGCGTGCGGCGATCGGAGTGATTCGTGGCGACGAGTGATCGACCTTGCCACTCGGTGACGTGCACACCCGCTTCGATACAAATGTGCGTGCTCGCGAGGTAGTCCCACACGCCGTGCGAGTTGTAGTCGATCCAGCCGTCGAGCGCCCCCTGCGCGACGAGGCAGAGATCGAGTGCGGCTGCACCCATGGCGCGGAACTGTGCCCACCCGGGATGGAAGAGCGGCGTTCCCGACACACCGATGACCGACTCGTTCAATGCATGTGCACGGCGCGGAGACAGCAACGTGCCGTTCCGGTACGCACCACCCCCGGTCACGGCCCACCAACGATCCGTGCCCGTCGCCTGGTTGACGACGAGTGACGCACGTTGTCCGTCGTGATCGATCGCGGCGAGTGCCGTTGCATACCACGGCACCCGGCGGCTCGCGTTCGACGACCCGTCGAGCGGATCCATGACAACGAGAATGTCGTCGGGGCCCCACTCCCCCGTGCGCTCGCTCTCTTCGGAAAGAACCGCGCATCCGGCACCGTGCAGCACGGCCAGCGCTGCGTCGTCGACTTTCACGTCGATCGAATACTGGGTGGCACGACGACCCGACAAGCCCCAGTCGTCATTGTCAGCGAGAACCTCGTGCACCGCATCGGCCACACGGTGCAACAGCGAGAGGATGTCGTCGTTCGACGAGAAGCGGTTGACGCGCACGCCGAAAGGCTACGAGACGCGGTTCAGCGTTCGTCGCGCACGAACGGCTGCCCGAGCATCTTCGGGGCGCCGAGCAGTCGCCTCGCCCGCGGCGTCGACAACACGACGAGCACGGCGAGCGTAACGACGTACGGAAACATCGCGACGATCTCCGGCGGAAGGATGCGAATCTGCTGCGACTGCAGGGTGAACGGCACCTGAAGCGAGAAGCCGAACAGCACGGCTCCGATGATTGCGCGCAGCGGGCGCCACGACGCAAAGACGACGAGCGCGAGCGCGATCCACCCGATGCCGTTGGTCGTTGCCGCTTGGTTCCATGCAACTCCGCGGGCGAACATGAACCATGCACCGGCAAAGCACATGAGGGCGCCACCGGCGATGGTGTGCACGTAACGAATGCGCGTCACCGACACACCTTGGGCGTCGACCGTTGCCGGGGCATCTCCCGTGGCCCGCAACACGAGCCCCGGACGCGTGCGGTGCAGATAAAACGACAGTGCCGCGGCGAGCACCCACGTGAGGTACGTGAAGATGTCATGTCCGAATATGACGGGTCCGATGAGCGGAATGTCGGACAGCGGACCGAACCCGACGTCGCCGATGACGACGGGCCGCGGGCGCCCCTCCACCGGCTTGCCGAGAAAGTTGGCGAGTCCCGTGCCAAAAATGACCATCGCCAAACCCGACACGATCTGGTTCGAACGCAGCGACACCGTGAGAGCCGCATGCACCGTTGCAAGAACGACACCGACGAGCACCGCAACGAGCAGGGCAAGCCACAGGTTTCCTGACGCATCGGCGACGATGAAGCCCGACACCGCACCCATGAGGAGCATTCCCTCGACGCCGAGGTTGATGACACCGGACCGTTCGGTGAGGATCGCACCGAGCGATGCGAGGATGAGCGTCGTTGCGATGCTGATCGCATCGGAGAAGGTGAGCACCCAGACGTTGGCGTTCATGCGGACACCACCTTCACGACGCGCAGACGATTGCGCCGGAAAATCTCGCCCCCGAGTGCGAGCAACAGCACGGCACCCTGCAGAACGACGGCGATCGCGATCGGCACCGGGTCGCTCGACGCCTGCAGGGCCGAGCCGCCGACGCGAAGTCCGGCGAACAGCACCGCGGTGAGAATGACGGCGAGGAAGTTGTACCGCGCCAGCGCGGCAACGACGATGCCCGCGTATCCGAGTCCGATTTGCAGCAGACCGGGATCGACCTTGCCGGCGGGTCCGATGACGTACATCGCACCGCCCACTCCGGCGATCGCGCCGGAGACGAGGAGCACCGACGACTGCAACCACATCGCGTTCATGCCGGCGTATCGGGCCGTCGACGGTGAATCGGCGAATACCGCGGTTTCGTAGCCGTAATTCGAGCGCTTGATCAACCAGTACAGGGCAACGGCGAGAAGTGCTGCAATGAACAACGTCGGATACGTGTTGGTGCGCTTGTCGGTGAAGAACGACAGTGCGCCGAGCCGCACCGACGGCTCGACCGTGCGCCCCTGGGGAAACGACGTCGTCGGATCACGGAAGAAGCCGCGCGATCCGAAGATGAGGTAGTTCACGAGATTCAGTGCCACGTAGTTGAGCAACAACGTGCTCACGATCTCGGAGGTCCCGAGTCGCGCACGCAGGAACGCCGGAACGGCAACCCACAGCGCACCGGCTGCGGCCCCGGCGAGAAGAACCGTGGGAATTGCGAGCACTTTCGGCAGCGAACCCGCAATCGCGATTCCGGCCCAGGCTCCGCCGATCATGCCGAGGTACAACTGACCTTCCTCACCGATGTTGTACAGATTCATGCGGAAGGCGAACGCGGCGGCCAAGCCGGTGCAGATGAGCGGTGTGGCGAGTCCGAGCGTGTCGGTGATTCCGTAGAAACTCGTGTACCCGTTGTCGAGCAGGTCGGCGTATGCGCGCAACGGCGCGTGACCGGTTGCCAGCAAGAACACCGCTCCGATCACGAGCGCTACGACGATCGACACGACGGGAACGACGAACGCAAGCCACTTGGGCGTGACGAGGCGGGCCTCGAGCTGGAAACGCCGACCGGCAACGATCATGCGACCAATCCCGCCATGGCACGACCGATTGCCTCGACGTCGTCGTCGACTCCTGGGGAGTCGTGCACGATGCGCCCGCGGTACAACACGAGTACGCGGTCGGCGAGCGTGAGCACTTCTTCGAGATCTTCGCTGATGAGCAGAATCGCACGACCCTCGGCGCGGGCCGCGTCGAGCAATTCGTGCACCGCCTCGACCGCGCCGACGTCGAGGCCCCGCGTGGGCGAACTCACGACGAGCACCCGGGCTCCGCTCATCGCAACGAGTTCGCGCGCAAGGAGCACCTTCTGCGCGTTGCCACCGGACAACTTCCGCGTCGGTGTGTCGGGGCCGGGAGTCTTGATCTCGAGTTCGTCGATGTACCGCAGCGCATCGCTGCGGGCCGTGTCGCGATCGACGATGAAGCCGCGGTCGCGGGTGAGTACGAGGTTGTCGACGATCGACAACGAGGGTGCGAGACCCGTCCCGAGTCGATCCTCGGGAACGTAGGAGAGTCCCGCCCGTCGCGTACCTCGTGCACCCGAACCCGTCGTCGGATGTCCGCACACGGTGACGCCGCCATCGCTCGGCACCAGGATTCCGGCGACGACCTCGGCGAGGTCACGCTGACCGTTGCCGGCGACACCGGCGATACCAACGATCTCACCGGCGCGAACGTCGAAGTTGACGTCGTGAAGGACCTCGACACCGTCGCGCTCGAGGTGAACCTGTGACACCGACAGGAGCACGTCACCGACGTCGCGTCGCGCACGACGTCGGTCGAGATGGATCTCGCGCCCGACCATGAGCTCGGCCAGACGTCGCACATCGGCTTCTCCGCGTGCGACCGACCCCGTCACCTTTCCGCCGCGCATCACCGTGATGCGGTCGGAAATGTCGACGACCTCGGCGAGTTTGTGACTGACGAACACGATCGACTTGCCGGCCGCAATCATTGCCCGCACGGTGACGAACAGCTTCTCCACTTCGGGCGGTGCAAGAAGCGCCGTCGGTTCATCGAGCAGAAGCACGTCGGCGCCCTGGTACAGCGCCTTCACGATCTCGACGCGCTGACGCTCCCCCGCGGACAACTCGCCGACGATCGCCCGTGGATCGAGAGGCAGACCGAACTCGTCGGCGACCGCCCGCACCTCATCTTCCAGCCGCGACGCCGAGAGCACGAACGGCAGGTTGCGGCGTCCGAGCACGACGTTTTCAGCAACTGTGAATCTGTCGACGAGGCGGAAGTGCTGGTGCACCATGGCGATACCGTTCGCCAATCCGGCGCGGGGACTCGCCAAACGCAGCTCACCGCCGTTGCGCCACAGCGATCCTTCGTCGGGTCGGTACAAGCCGCACAAGATCGAGGCGAGAGTGCTCTTGCCTGCGCCGTTTTCGCCGAGAAGTGTGTGAACTTCACCGCGTCGCACGTCGAACGACACGTGATCGTTGGCGACGACTCCGGGAAACCGCTTCGTCACTCCTCGCGCTTCGAGTGCGGCGGCTGTCACGCCCATCGAGTGTGCCACACCGCCACCGAGTACGACGAAGGGCCCCGCACCTTTCGGTGCGGCGACGCAACACAAAGCCCCGCACCTTTCGGTGCGGGGACGCAACACAAAGCCCCGCACCTTTCGGTGCGGGGCTTGTGCGTCATACCTGCACGAATGCAGGCCGAACACTTCGTTGGCGGAACTCAGCCCTTTGCGGAGCCGATGACACCTTCCACAAGGTAGCTCTGACCGAGCAGGTCACCGAGCGAAGCGGTTGCTCCAGCGGCGATCTGTTCCTTGCCCTCGTTGTCCTTGATCGGACCGGTGAACGGCACGAGCGTTCCGTCGATGATTCCCTGGGCAGCCTCGGCGATGAGGTCCTGGGTCTCCTGATCGACCGACGAGCCGAACACGCCGAGCGTGATCATTCCGTCCGCCATGTTGCCGTAATACGGAGTGTTGTCACACGTGCCGTTGGCAACGTCGGTGGCCAGCTTCACGTAGTGCGGTCCCCAGTTCCACACCGGGCTCGTGAGCCAGGTGTCGGGGAAGTCGGCTGACGCGACGTCGGAGTTGTAACCGACCCACTTCGCACCGGCTTCCTTGGCGGCTTCACCCGTTGCGGTCGAGTCCTGGTGCTGAGCAAGCACGTCGGCACCCGCTGCAAGCAGCGACTCGGCTGCTTCCTTTTCCTTCGCCGGGTCGTACCACGTCGAGGTCCAGGCGACCTGAACGGTGGCGTCCGGGTTCACCGAGCGTGCGCCGAGCGTGAACGCGTTGATGCCGCGCAACACTTCGGGGATCGGGAACGCGGCAACGTAGCCGAGCTTGCCGGAGGCTGAAGCCTTCGCTGCGGCGATACCGGAGAGGTAACGGGCCTCTTCCATCGCGCCGAAGTAGTTACCCATGTTGTCGGCGTTCTTGTAACCGCTCGCGTGCTGGAAGCATGCGTCCGGGTACTTCGCGGCGACTTCGAGCATCGGGTCCATGTAGCCGAACGACGTGCCGAGGATCAGGTTGTAACCGTCTCGCGCGAGCTTGTCGAACACCGCAACGGCTTCGGCACCCTCGGGGATGAGCTCGAGGCGCGTGACCTCGATACCGGTCTGCTCTTCGAGGTACTTGATGCCCTGGTCGTGCATGTAGCTCCAACCCATGTCACCCGGCGTAGTGATGTACACGACTGCAGCCTTGACCGTGCTGAAGTCGACCGCCGGTGCCTCTTCGGCAACGGTGTCGGCCGTGGTTTCCTCGGTTGTTGCCGTGTCGCTGCTTCCGCATGCTGCGGTGGCAAGCACCGCGACCGCGGAGGCCGCGAGGGCCCAAACCTTGCGCTTCTTCATGTGACTCCCCTCACTGAATGGATGACGTCGAGCGACGCCGATCGCGAGAATAACAGTCGTGTGACCCCGCCCCGTCCGGAGTGAACAAGAAGTTCACATCGCCGCGCGATCTAGTGTCTGACCCGTGCCAACGGGTCTGCGCGGTCTCATCGACGAGTCGGTGACGATCATTCGCGAGGTTGCCGCCGAGTTCGAGCGCCCCGTGATGCTGTTTTCCGGCGGCAAGGATTCGGTGGTCATGCTCCACCTCGCCGTGCGGGCGTTCAGTCCCGCCCGGGTGCCGTTTCCCGTGATGCACGTGGACACGGGTCACAACTTTCCCGAAGTCATCGAATTCCGCGACCGCGCCGTCGCCGACCTCGGGGTGAACCTCGTCGTTGCATCGGTGCAGGCGTCGATCGACGCGGGTCGCGTACAGGATGCCGTCGGCCCGCGGGCAAGCCGCAACCCCCTCCAAACCGTCACCCTGCTCGATGCGATCACCGAACACCGATTCGACGCCGTCTTCGGTGGCGCGCGCCGTGACGAGGAACGCGCCCGGGCCAAGGAGCGCGTGTACTCGTTCCGCGATTCCTTCGGGCAGTGGGATCCGAAGACGCAACGTCCCGAACTGTGGGGGCTGTACAACGGTCGCCATCGCCCCGGCGAGCACTTCCGGATCTTTCCGCTCTCGAATTGGACGGAGCTCGACATCTGGCGTTTCGTGCGCGAGTACGACATCGCACTGCCGAGCATCTACTTCGCCCACGAGCGCCGCGTGTTCCGGCGCGACGGCATGTGGATGGCCGAGTCGCCCTTTCTCGCACCCGACGCGGGCGAAACGGCGAAGACGCAGATGGTGCGGTTCCGCACCGTCGGCGATGCCACGTGCACGGCAGCCATCGAGTCGACGGCAACCACCCTCGACGACATCATCGCCGAAACGGCGGCGGCCCGGGTGACGGAACGCGGTGCGACCCGTGCCGACGACCGCATCTCCGAAGCCGGCATGGAAGACCGCAAGAAGCAGGGTTACTTCTGATGGAGAAGTTGCGCTTCGCCACGGTCGGCTCGGTCGACGACGGAAAGTCCACCCTCATCGGTCGGCTGCTCTACGACTCGAAGAGCATTTTCGAGGACCAACTCGAGCACATCGAGAACGTGAGCAAACGACGCGGTGACGACTACGTCGATTTGTCGCTGCTCACCGACGGTCTGCGCGCCGAGCGCGAACAGGGAATCACCATCGACGTTGCATGGCGGTACTTCGCCACGCCGCGCCGCAGTTTCATCATCGCCGACTGCCCCGGACACATCCAGTACACGCGCAACATGATCACCGGCGCATCGAACGTCGATTTGGCGATCGTGCTCGTCGATGCACGCACCGGCGTCGTCGAGCAGACCCGGCGCCATAGCCTCCTCGTGTCGCTGCTCGGCGTGCCGCACCTCGTCATCTGCGTGAACAAGATGGACCTCGTCGACTACTCGCAGGAGGTTTTCGAGCGCATTCGCGAGGAGTTCGGCGCCTTCGCGTCGCGCCTGTCGCTGCGCGACGTCACCTTCCTGCCGATCAGTGCACTCGCCGGCGACAACGTCGTGACGCGATCGGCGAACATGCCGTGGTTCGAGGGCTCCACCCTGCTCCACCATCTCGAGAACGTGTACACGGGAAGCGACAACAATCGCATCGATGCGCGCTTCCCCGTGCAGTACGTCATTCGTCCGCAACGCACCGACACGCCCGACTACCGCGGATACGCAGGTCGCGTTGCCGGCGGAGTGTTCCGTGTCGGCGACGACGTCATGGTTCTGCCGTCCGGTCTCACGACGCGCATCGTCGGCATCGACTCTCCGGACGGCCCCGTCACCGAGGCCGAACCGGGGCGCGCGGTGACGCTGCTGCTTGCCGACGACCTGTCGATCACCCGCGGCGACATGATTTGCCGGCCGAACAATCGGCCGCGGCAGTCACAGGAGCTCGAGGCGATGCTGTGCTGGATGGACGACGCCGCACCGCTCACCGTCGGCAAGATCTACTCCATCAAGCACACGACGAAGGTGGCACGGGCACGGATCAACGAGGTGCTCTACCGCCTCGACATCTCGACGTTGCACCGCGAGCCGGCGACCAACGGGCTGAGCTTCAACGAGATCGGTCGGGCCACGCTGCACACGACGACGCCTCTGTTCTTCGACGACTACCACCAGAATCGCTCGACGGGATCGTTCATCCTCGTCGACGAGTCGAGCGGCCAAACCTGCGCCGCGGGGATGTTGCTCTCGCCGCGAACGTAGGCGGTCTAGGGTCGGGAGGCGATGAACGTCCCCGTATGGCACGAACCGGCGGTGCGCCGCGATGAGCGCTGGGAGCGCCACGGCCTGCACGGGGCGACCGTGTGGCTGACCGGCCTGTCCGGGTCGGGCAAGTCGACGGTGGCGAATGCGCTCGCCGGCGAGCTCCTCCTGCGGGGGTCGCTCGCTTACGTACTCGACGCGGACAACCTGCGTCACGGGCTCAATTCGAACCTCGGCTACACCGACGCCGACCGCACGGAGAACGTGCGCCGCGTCGGCGAGGTTGCCCGGCTGTTTGCCGACGCGGGTCTCGTTGCCGTCGTGCCGATCATCAGCCCCTTCGCCCGTGACCGGCGTGCCGTGCGCATCGCCCACGAAGGTGACGGCCTCGCCTTCATCGAAGTGCACGTTGCGACGCCGCGTGAGCGGTGCGAGGAGCGCGACACGAAGGGTTTGTACGCCAAGGTGCGCCGGGGCGAGATGACGGGCGTCAGCGGGGTCGATGCACCGTACGAGGAGCCGACGAACCCCGAAATCGTCGTCGGTCGCGGTGACGAAACCGTTGCACAATCGACGGTACGCGTCCTCACGTACTTGCGTACCCTCGGAATCATTTCCGCCTGAGGAGCAGAGAGCAATGACGAGTCCCTTCCCCGCAGACCGGCGTCTTGCCGCAATCGCCGGCACGACCCTCATCGCCCCGTCGCTGAAGGTGATGTACACGCCCACCACGAAGGTGGCGTGCAGCACGATCAAGCTCATGCTCGCCGAGGCCGAGGGCACGCACCGTCCGGAGCTCATCGACAGTCTCATCACCGCGAACATTTCGCGCAGCCAGACCATTCACAACCCGGTGATCAGCGGCCTCACCCGCCTCGTCGACCTGCCCGAGCGCGAGGCGCGAGAGATTCTCGCCGACCCCGAATGGGTGCGCATCGCTGCGTTGCGTGATCCGCTCGCCCGTTCGTACTCGGCATGGGAGAACCGCATCTTCATGCGCGCGCCCGGGAAAACCGACAAGGCGATCGAACTGTGCAGGGACGTCCTCGTCGACGGCCGCATCGACATGGCGGCGAGCTTCGCGTTGTTCGCGAAGATGATCGCCGAGAACACCAACGACTTCACGCTCGACCA
>JBIIDI010000041.1:0-13251 GCA_044238425.1 Ilumatobacteraceae bacterium | reverse complement strand
GCGCGCACGAAGCGCGCCGCGTACGCCGACGAGACGTATTGGGGCAGACCCGTCACCGGTTTCGGTGATCCCGCCGCGCGGATCGTCGTCGTCGGGCTCGCACCCGGGGCGCACGGCGCGAACCGCACGGGTCGCGTGTTCACCGGCGATCGCAGCGGCGACTGGCTCTATCGCGCGATGCACCGCGCAGGTCTCGCCAACCAGCCGACGTCACGGCACCGCGACGACGGCCTGGAACTCGCCGGTGCGTGGGTGACGCTCGCCGTTCGCTGCGTGCCGCCCGACAACGCACCCATCCCCGCCGAGCGGGCACGGTGCCTGCCGTTCCTCCAACGCGAACTCGCGGCCCTGCACAATGCGCGCGTCGTCGTGTGTCTCGGTGCGATCGCGTATGCCGCAATCGCCGAATCGTTCGGTGTCACGAGGCGGCCGAAGTTCGGACACGGTGTGGTCGTTCATGCACCGAACGGCTTCACCATCGTGTGCTCCTACCACCCGAGCCAGCAGAACACCTTCACGGGACGTCTGACGGAGAAGATGCTCGACGACGTGTTCCGCGTCGCCGTGCAACGGGCGACGGCGTCGGTGTCCGGTGCCGGGAAGAAACCGGGTGGCGCGAAGAAACTCAGTGCGCCGCGGCAGACGCGCCGTCGGCCTTCTTCTTCGGCGGCGGAACGCCGATCTTCACGCTCGTCTCGGCGAAATCGGGCCAGCGACGACGGCTGACGATGCTCAGCGTCTTCAGCAGCTTCATCGCTGTCGCGTCGTCCTGAGCCGGTCGGGCGATGACGGCACCGCTGGCGATCATCCGGTTCATCACTTCCTCGCCGAGTTGCGTGCGCACGACGCACAGCGTCCAGTCGTTCGACTCACCGATGCCGCCGGTGGAAATGTCGGCGTGCTCGGCGGAGAAGTCGGGGCACATCTTGCAGCCCTCGCGGGTCCACTTGTGGCATTCCTTGAGGTCGATTTCGTGGTACGAGCCGTCCTTCATCCAGATCTGGAAGACGCCCTTGATGTTCATCTTCACCATGTCTTCCTTCTTCAGGCCGTACTTGGCGAGGAAGAGCTCCTCAAATATGGCGTCGTCGAAGGTCTTCGAGCACAACAGACCGATGTTGAAGAGGAACGGCTTGCCGATCTTTCCGGCCTTGCGCTTCCACATCACCGGCAGCACCGACGACTGGCAGCTCATGCCGACGAGCGCGATGCGCTGCAGTCCCTCGGTTTCTGCATCCTTCAACGCGAGCGTGTTTGCCGAGTACGTGTAACGGCTGCCGGCGGACGCCAGCACCTCGGCGCGGTTGCGCGCGAGGCCGGGTTTGGCCTTCCACGACGAACCGTCACCCTCGAGGAAGCTCGTCAGTGCGGCATCGATGTAGTCGTTTTCGAGCAGCCAGATGAGCATCGACGATACGAACCCTCCGTCCTGGCCCTTCGTGTGGGTCTCGTTGTCGGCGGCGCGCACGAGGAGCAGCTGGCGGTACTGGCCGTACATCTCGTCGTCCTTGCGCGGCCGGCCGAACAGGTGCATGTCGGCCTCCTGTTCCCACGTGCGGAACCGGGGGCAGGCGCGGGTGCAGGTGGTGCAGCCCTTCTCGCCGTGGAGACAGTTCGAGGGTCCGAGTTCCTCCTCGAGGTGGAAGGGCTTGTACTTGCCCTCGGCGTGCTCGTAGCCGATGACGTCGTGGGGGCACGAAATGACGCAGCCCGCGCACCCGGTGCACAGGCCCGTATTGATCACTTCTTCGTACAGTTCCTTCCACTGAGCGGTCCAGCGGGTCGTGGTGGGTGCGGACTCGGTGACCGTCATGGTGAGGATGCTAGAGGAATGGCGCATTGGCCACCCTTATTGACACAATGGCACTATGTCGGGGGCCTCAGCGTCGATCATCCACTACCCACCGGAAGTCGAAAACTTTCGCGCACAGGTGAGGGCGTGGCTCGAGGACAATCTGCCGAAAGGTTGGTTCGACGACGAGTTCACGATGTCGAACGACGAGCGCGAGCGGTTCAACGCGCAATGGCCGACGAAGTTGCACGAGGGTGGATGGATCTGTGCGACGTGGCCGAAGGAGTACGGCGGCAAGGGCCTGAGCATTCTCGAGGGTGTCGTGCTCACCGAGGAGTTCGCGCGAGCACGCGCCCCGATGCGTGCCGACTTCTTCGGTGACACTCTCGTCGGTCCGACGCTGCTGCAGTGGGGCACCGAAGAACAGAAGAAGGAATTCCTGCCGCAGATCCTCTCGGGCAAGATGCGCTGGTGTCAGGGCTTCAGCGAGCCGAACAGCGGCAGCGACCTCGCGAGTCTGAAGACGTCGGCGATCCTCGACGGCGATGAGTGGGTGATCAACGGACAGAAGGTGTGGACGACGGGCGGACACCACGCCGACTACTGCTTCCTCCTCGTGCGCACCGACGCCGACGCGCCGAAGCACAAGGGCATCTCGTACTTGTTGGTACCGATGCGCCAACCCGGTGTCGAGGTGCGCGGCATCGTGCAGCCGGACGGGACCGCGGAGTTCTGCGAGGTGTTCTTCTCCGACGCCCGCTGTCCGAAGGACAACGTCGTCGGTGGCGTGAACAACGGCTGGCAGGTTGCCAACTCGACGCTCGCGTTCGAGCGCGGCATGAGTGCGACGACGGGATTCCGCCGCTTCGAGGAGGAGTTCCACCTCATGCTCGCCGAGGCGCAACGCAACGGCGCCGTGCAGTCGCCGCTCATTCGGCAGCGGCTCATGCAGTACTGGACGAAGATCCAGATCCTGCGCTTCAACGGCCTTCGTTCGCTCGGTGCCACTCTCGCATCGCGCAAGGATTTCGGGGTCGCCGCACTCGGGGCGTCGAACAAGATGTTCTGGTCGGAGATGCACCAGCGGGCGATGGAGCTGGCTCTCGACATCTACGGAACGAGCTCGGTGCTCGTCGACACCGGTCCGCCGTCGGGCACCTGGCCCGGGGCGATGCGCGACAAGCGCCGCGAGGGGTATCCGACGAGTTCGATGATGTCGGCGTTCTTCTTTTCCCGTTCGGAAACGATCTGGGGTGGTACGAGTCAGATCCAGCGCAATATCGTCGGCGAGAGGGTCCTCGGCTTGCCGAAGGAACCCAAGGCGACGGGAGGCGAGTAGGTGTCGTTCGGATCGGCGATTCGCAGCGGGTTCGCGAACTACGCGAACTTCAAGGGCCGCGCGTCGCGTCGCGAGTACTGGTGGTGGGCGTTGTTCACGCTCATCGCCCAGGCAATCGTTTCCACGTTGAGCGAGGACCTCGGCAACGTGCTGTCGCTGGCATTGCTGTTGCCGTCGGTGGCCGTCGCGGTGCGTCGCATGCACGACACGAACCACCGCGGTTGGTGGATGCTCGTGCCGATCGTCAACCTCGTCTTCGCCCTGCAAAAGAGCCAACCGGTGGAGAACCGGTTCGGGCCACCCCCGCCACCCCGAGCGTGACGTCATGACCACCGGCCGCGTCGCACGCCGCACCCGGACCGGTGCGACGCGACGCAGTGTCCCCGTTGCCGTGGCGATCGGTCTCGGCACGCTCATCGCCGTCGGCTGTGCGCCGGTGAAGCTCGATTCGACGTACGTCGGCGACGCGCGCAGCAAGGCGTACACGAAGGCTCCCGAACCGTGGACGGTCGTCGACATCGAGGAGCAGCCGGCGATTTCCGTGCGCGGATTCTGGGCGCCGGGTGGGTCGGAAAAGATGCTCCTGTCGTCGAGCGTCGTGCCGACGGGAGTCGTCGTGCGTCGGATGCCGACGTCGGAGGACGAACTCGATCTCGAGCTGCTCGGTCGCCAGGTGGTGTTCGTCGAACTCGAGTCGGCGCTCGAGCAGGGATTTGCCTCGTTGCTCGAGGGTCCGACGAACCGCAAGGTGGCGTCACTCGACGGCGAGCAGATCGTTTACGACCTCGTGCTCGACGACGGCACCATCAAGGTGCTGCAGTTCACGGCGGCGGACAGACGGGCGAACGAGGTGTACGGAATCCTCGTCGGTTGCAGCACCGAGTGTTTCGACACGAACCGCACGACGATCGATCGGATCGTCGCCAATTTTCGCATCGACAAGTAGCCGACGCAACGAAGGCCCGGCAGGGGAAAGGCACGACAGGAGATGATGATGGGTGAATATTCGAGCTCCGACGAATCGACCGACATGGCGCGGGGCAGCGACGGAGTCGCGGGTCGACGCGAGGATCGCACCACTCTCTGGCCGGCGCCTGCCGGCGGCTCACTCGGCCCCGCTGCGGCGGTGGCCGTTGCCGACGCGCGTGACGTGCGCCGGCGCACGAAGCGCGATGCCCGCAAGGCGCGACGACTGAAGCGACGTCGCCGCGTCGCACGACCCGGCTGTCGTCGACCCGTGCTCGTGTTCGATCGCGTGAAGGTGTCGTTGGCGATCGTCGTTGCGCTCGCGGTGCTCACCCTGTTCAAGATCGCCGACAACCCGCTCGTCAGCGTCGTCGACGCGTCGCGGATGACCTTCAACACCAGGCGCTGGATGTTCGTTCTGCTCGGCCTCGAGGCGTTGCGTCAGACCCACTACTTCGTCGCCGAACGCTGGTCCGGCTACTGGCGGCTCGCGGGTCGCATCGAAGCGTTGGTGAAGGCACCGTGGAACCGCCTCGGTGCGTTCGCCCAGCACCGCATTTCGCGCATCGTGTGGTGGAGCGGCATCGTGCTGCTCGGTGCATTCCTGTTCTCCGCGGCGTTCGATACCGAGCCGATTCGTGCCTGGCTCGAGGCCCTCGTGCGACTGTGGCAGGCGCTGCCGACGATCCTGCAATTCGCCGCGTACATGCTGCTCGCGGTCGGGCAGTTCGTTGCGATCTTCTGGTTCCTGTCGCGCGGCGGCGTCGAGGTGCTCATGCCCGAAGACATCAAGACGAGCTTCGACGACGTGTGGGGCCAGGACCAGGTCGTTGTGCGGGTGAAGGAAACGCTCAGTCTGCTCGAGGACCCCGACACCATCGAGGCGAAGGGTGGTTACGTCCCCGGCGGAATTCTCCTGTGGGGTCCGCCGGGTACGGGCAAGACGCTCATCGCCGAAGCACTCGCCGGCGAGACCGGCAAACCGTTCGTACTCGTAGAACCGGGTGCGTTCCAGGCGATGTTCATCGGCGTGAACATCCTCAAGGTGAAGTCGCTCTACCGGCGCCTGCGCAAGCTGGCGCTGCGCTACGGCGGAGTCGTTGCCTTCTTCGACGAGGCGGACGTGCTCGGACGGCGTGCGCTGTCGGGCGTGCAGCCGCGGGGTTCCGGCGCATCGACCTTCGGTCACGATCCGTGCTGCGGCGCCACGGCGATGCTCAGCTCGGCCGGACAGCTCGTCGCCGCCGGTCGTTACGACGCGCGCCACGGCACCGATGCGTTCGGCGTCGGTCCGAAGATCAACCAGCTCGTCATGCCCGGAGGCGGCGGCGACCTCGGCACGTTGAACGCCATCCTCGCGTCGATGCAGGGTCTGAAAAAGCCGCGCGGCCTCGTCAACCGTCTCAAGCGCCTCGTCGGCATGAAGCCGTCGAGTCCGCCGAAGTACCGCATTCTCCACGTCATGGCGACGAACATGCCCGACTCGCTCGACGAGGCGCTGTTGCGCCCGGGGCGCATCGACCGCCAGTTCCGTGTCGGTTATCCGTCACGCGAGGGTCGCATCCGCACGTTCGAGGGATACCTGTCGAAGGTGAAGCACGTGCTCACGCGCGACGACGTCGTTCGTCTCGCCACGGCGAGCCCCTACGCGTCCGGCGCCGTCATCAAGGACGTCGTCAACGAGGCGTTGATGGCGAGTTTGCGCGACGGCCGCGAAGTCATCGAGTGGCGCGACATCGTGTCGGCGAAGAGCCTGAAGGAGCACGGCGTCACCGACGGTTTCGAGTACGTCGACCGCGAACGCCATGCCGTCGCGGTGCACGAGGCCTGCCACGCCGTTGCGGCGTACCGCCTGAAGAAGGACTTCCAGATCGACGTGGCGACGATCGAGCGCCGCGGTGACGTTGGCGGCTTCGTCTCGCGGGTTCCGATCGTCGAGCGGATGTTCGAGTGGAAGACCGAGGCCGAACACGACATCCAGATCTCCATCGCGAGTCTCGTCGGTGAGCGGATGTTCTTCGACGGCGACAGTACGAACGGTGTGTCGAGCGACCTCGACAACGCGACGCGTCTCGCGCTCGTCATGGAGTCGCGCTGGGGAATGGGTACGACGCTCGCGTCGCACTCGGTGCTCATGGCCGGATCTGCCGGCGGAGCCGGCGGCGGTCGCCGCACCGGCGAACAGGAGCCCTCGGCGGCGATGTCGCCCGTGCTCGGCGAACGGGTCGAGGAACGGCTGCGCGAACTGTACGAGCGCACCGAGCGACTCATCGCCGACAACAAGTACGAGGTACTCGCCCTCGCACATGCACTCGAGTGTTATCGCACGTTGAACGGCGTCGACGTCGAGGCGATCATCGACAAACGGCGCGGTCCGATCGTCGACGGTTCGGTGTACGCCGACGAGGTGGTGCGCCGGGCGATCGAGGACTACCACGCCGAAGCGGTCGTCTATCACCGCACCGGCGAGGGATGTCCGGTACTTCCGGACCCGCGCGCCGTCATGGCGGCGACGCTGCGTACCGAGTCCTGACAAGCGTGTCGTGACCGGCGAGTACCGCGCGCGCGGAGTGATCACCACCCCCGTCGGCACGCTCGTCGTCACCGCATCACGAAAAGGCGTGACGTCGATCGAGAGGCGATCGGCGACATCGTCACGTGCGGCCGGAGGGAGCGTCGTCGGTGACGCAACGGCGGCGCGGCACGTTGCGCGGGCCGTGCGCGAGTTGCGCGAGTACTTCGCCGGCACGCGACGCCGGTTCACGGTCCGTCTCGATCTTGCGGCGACCGAGTTTCGACTCGCGGCATGGGAGCAACTGCGGCGAATTCCCTTCGGCTCGACGATCTCGTACGGTGAGCAGGCACGACGCGCCGGCCGTCCCCGTGCGGTGCGCGCGATCGGCAGCGCGAACGGAGCCAATCCCGTGCCGATCATCGTGCCGTGTCATCGCGTGGTGGCGGGCAACGGCGAGGGTGGCTACTCGCTCGGTATCGCGATGAAGCGCTGGCTGCTCGCGCACGAAGCGCGCATCAGTGCGGCTGGGTGAATCCGAAGCACTCGCGCAGGTTCTCGTCGCGCAATGCTTCGCTCGGCGGCCCGAACGCAACAACTCTCTGTGCGAGTAGCAGCACGGAGGTTGCCGACTCGGCATCGTTGAGGTCGTGCGTCGCCATGACGACGGTGACACCGCGAGCCCGCTCGGCGGCGACGATGTCGGCGACGGCGCGCTTGCCGACGATGTCGAGGCCCGCCGTCGGTTCGTCGAGCAACAGCACTTCGGCCTGTCGAGCGAGCACCTGTGCGAGGTGGGTGCGCTGCTGCTGGCCACCGGAAAGGTCGCGTAGCGCGGTGTCGGCGAAGCCCTCGGCCCCCGCCTGGTGCAGTGCCTCGCCGACGATTCGGCGATCATCGGCGGAGATGCGCCGGAACAATCCGAGGTGGGCGAATCGCCCCATCGTCACGACGTCGCGGGCGCGCAAAGGGAGGGTGTGCGACGACACGGGGTGTTGCGGCAGGTAAGCGACCCGCGTCGGACTGCTGCCCGGTGCACCACCGAGAACCTCGACCGATCCGGCGATCGGGGGGATCATCCCGGCGAGCGTCTTCAACAATGTCGACTTGCCCGAACCGTTCGTGCCGATGAGCGTGACGAGATCACCCGCATGGGTGTGGATGTTCACGTCGTCGACGATGCGATGGTGACCGAATCCGACGGCAAGGTGCGCGGTGCGGATCGTGCAGGTCGTCGTGGCGGGCGTGTCGGCGTTCATCGGAAGTCAGTGGGTGTGGACGTGAACGTGTTGGTGGGGAATCTCGTCGGTCGAGCGTCGCTCGGTGAGTCCCTTTGCTGCGGCGGTGGCAGCGAACAAGATGACGGCAACGAAGACGATGCTGGCTCCGGAGGCGAGATCAAGGTGGTAACTCGCGAGCAGTCCCAGATATGCGGAGGCGACCCCGTACGCCGCGGCAATCGCCATCATCGTCGAGACGCGGCGCGCGAGCAGTGCGCCGCTTGCTGCCGGGGCGACGAGCATGCCGAGGACGAGCAGAGTGCCCACCGACTGGAAACTCGCCACGACGGTGACGGCAACCATGGTGAGCATGAGGCCCTGAAAGAACCATGTCGGGAAACCGGACGTACGCGCCAAGCCCTCATCGATCGACATGAGAACGAAGGGGCGATGGGCAACGAATGCCGTGCCGCCGACGATGCCGAGGGCGAGTACCTGCCACCACAGGTCGGCCGTCGACACTCCGAGCAATTCGCCGAACAGGATTCGGGTGATGTCGCCGACGAACGACTCCGAACGCGACGTGATGATGACGCCGAGTGCGAGCATTCCGACGAAGAGCAGCCCGATCGCGGTGTCGCTCGAGAGGCGCGATCGGCGAGTGATGACCGTGACTCCGGACATCATGACTGCCGCGCTCAGTGCCGCGCCGAGGACACCGGGCGCACCGAGCAACAGGGCGATCGCGATCCCGGGCAACACTCCGTGGGCGAGGGCATCACCGACGAACGCAAGTCCGCGCAGCACGACGTACGTTCCGCTCACTGCGCACACCAGGGCGACGAGCACGCTCGCCCACAGCGCGTGGCGCATGAACTCGTTGTCGGCGAACGGGCCGACGAACCAGTCGACGAACCAGTCGACAATGGCGCTCACGTGAGCGCTTCAGCAATCGTCGTGGCGAGTCCGCGTACGAACGCCGCGTACGAATCGGCGCCACCCATGATGTGGGTCGACAATTCCACGACTCGCGCTCCCGACTCCCGTGCCAGTTGCTCGGCGACGTTGCGTGGAGTGCCGAGAGAAGTGAAGATCACCTTCGCGCCACGCTCGACGACCAACGCCTTCACCTCGGCAAGTTGTTTGGCGGATGCCTCGGCCGTCGTGGTGGACGACGGAATCAGCGTGTCGATGACTTCGCAGCCGTAGCGGTCGGCGAAGTACCCGAGTTCGTCGTGGCCGGTGATGAGTTCGCAGTCGGGTACGGCCGCCATGATGTCGAGGATCTCGGAGTCGAGGGCATTGAGTGACGCGACGAGGTTGGCGGCGGATGTCGACAGATCGACGCCGAGTGCCGCACCGAGCTCAACGGCGAGCGGTTCGATCATGTCGACGAGTGTTGCAGGGCTCGTCCACACGTGCACGTCAACGGGACCGTGGTCGTGCCCGTCGCCGTCGGTGTGTTCGTCGCCATGACTGTGTTCGTCGCCATGACTGTGTTCGTCGCCGTGACCGTCATCGACGAGTCGTGCGGTGACGTGGTCGATGACATAGAAGATCGGCTGTCCGGAGTCGCCCAACTGCTCGAGAGCCGAGTCGAGGCCGGCTTCGAAATGAAGTCCGTTGGCAACGACGAATTCGGCGGTGTCGAGGGTCTCGATGTCGCGCGCCGACGGTTCGAAGTCGTGCGGGTCGACGCCGTCGGGAATGATCGTGACGACCTCGGCAACTCCGTCAACGAGTTCACGCACGACCGATGCGAGAACGGAGTACGTCACTGCGACGGTCGGCAGTAGTGCGTCGACCGCACTGTCGAGTGGTGCAGCGGCACTCGACTCGGTTTCGGCCGGAGGCGTCCCCGCGGAGTCCGTTGACGCACAAGCGGACGCGGCGACGAACAACGGCAGGACGGCGAACGTTGCACGCAAGCGCCGTGCGACCTGCCGTCGTCGAGAAGTCGGAGATTCGATCCGACCGTGGGAACGGATCCGATAGCGGTGTGTGGTCATGGTGCCACGCTACCAATAATGAGAATGATTCTCATTTTGTATGCGCCACAAGGGTCCGGCGCATACCCGGGTCGGGGAAATCAGTTGCCGGCGAGGGCGGTGGTGAGCGCGACGGTGAGCGTTGTGCCGTCGATCTCTCCGCTGTGACGCCACAGCACCGTGCCGTCGCTGCCCAGCAGGGTCATGAACGGGAATGCGTTCAGCCCGAACGCATTCGCCGCGTCGTTGGCGCCGGAGTCGGCCATGATCGGCCATACGGCGGGCCAACCCTCGTTGGCCAGCCACGTCGACGGCGGGAAGTTCGGCGCGGACGGATCGGTCGAGGTCGTCACGGCGATGACGTCGAGGTTGTCCGGCACCAACCCGTCGTTGAACCAGTTGACGAGAACGGGAACTTCGCGTTGGCACACGGGGCACCAGTGAGCGAGGAACACGAGCAGTGTCGGGGCGCCGGGCTCGGTCGTCACGACGTTGCCGGTCGGACCGGCGCCGCGCAACACCGGTGCCACCGCACCGAGCGCGGCATCGGTTCCCTCACCGCTGAATCCGGGTAGTGAGTCGCCGCTCACCTCGACGTCCTGGAACTCCGACACGACACCTTCGGCACTCTGGTCGGCATCGGACGTGCCGGTCACGGCAACGATGGCAAACACGGCGACGAGCACGGCGACGACGGCGCCGATGATCCAGGGGAGTCGCTGCTTCACGAGGGGTCCTTCCGGGCGGTGGTGGCGAGTGAATCACGGTCGCTGCCGTGCGGCAGCGTGAGGAACACGAGCGTAGTGACGAAGGCGGCGAGGGCCATGAACGCAAGGGTGACGAATCCGAAGTTCTCGAAGTACGGCACGGAGCACGGGGCATCGGCGGAGCACGACCCGGTGTCGAGCGTGGGCCAACGCTCGAGCAGCCAGTGGTACAGCGAAATGGCGGCACCGATACCGGCGATCGGCAACGCGTAACGGCCCACGGCGCGGTCGCGGCGGACCGTCGCGATGACGAGCATGACGGCAAGGGGGTACATCGCGGTGCGCTGGTACCAGCACAAGACGCACGGCCGGTAGCCGACGATGTTGGAGAAATAGAGACTGCCGAGCATCGACACCGCGGTGACGAGAGCGGGAACGGGAAGGGCAAGCGGGGCAAGGCCGTCGAGCAACTCGCGAGCAGCCGCCGACGATCGGCCGGCGACACGCAGCGCGAGAACCGCGACCGATGCGACCACGCACAGCAGCGCCAAGAGTGCGAAGAAAAGCTCGGCCGCTTCGTTGTTCACGCGCGGATCATCGTACCTTTCGCCCGTCGGCGGGTGGCACGATGGAAGTCATGGGAAACACCACGTCGGGCCCTTCGGCTCTTGCACAACGACTCCAGGACGACCTCACGAGCGCAATGAAGTCGGGCGGCGAGCGCGAGAAGTCGACGTTGCGCATGGCGATCGCCGCAGTGAAGAACGCCGCCGTTGCCGGTGACGAAGCGGTCGAACTGTCCGACGACCAAATCGTCGCCGTGTTGCGCGCGGAAGCAAAGAAGCGCAGCGAAGCGGCGGAGATCTACGCGCAAGCGGGACGTTCCGATGCCGCCGCGGCGGAACGCGAGGAGCTCGCCGTGCTCGAGCGATATCTGCCGGCGCGGATGGACGATGCCGCGCTCGCGGGGATCATCGGTGAGGAGATCGAGCGGGCCCGCGCCGCGGGTGCAACCGGACCCAAGGCGATGGGTGCCGTCGTCAAGGCCGTGCGCACTCGTGTCGGCGACGCCGCCGACGGTTCGATCATCGCAGCGCGGGTGAAGGAACTCCTCGGCATCTGACACCGATGACGGGTTCGCCGTGTGCAGCGGACGACCCGGTCACTCGTGAGCTGCGATATTGACAAGACGGTCAATTAGCGCGACACGTGGTGCATGGCGACGCTGATTGACGCCCGTCACACGGGTCGGTACGGTGGGATGCGAGGCAACCGTCCGTTGCGCTCATCACCTCAAGGGGAGTTCACCACATGAAGAGTCCGATCCGAGGCGTACGCCGCAAGGTTGCTGCAGCGATTGCAGTTGCCCTCGTGGCGTCGTTGGGAAGCGTGGCACCGAGCAGCGCGGCAAAAGTGTCTGCACCGGTGCGAGGCGGCGAATTGAAGGTCGGCGTGTTCGACCAGTTCGTCGGCTTCTGCATGGCCGACAACGTTGCCAACTCGGCGTTGTTCGCCGTCCGTTCGATGTACGAGACGTGGATTGAACAGCGCGCGGACGGAAAGATCGTTCCCTACCTGTTGCGCAGTATGACTCCGTCGGCCGACTTCAAGACGTGGACGCTCACCGTCCGTGACGGCATCACGTTCCACGACGGCAGCCCCGTCAATGCACAGGCGCTCGTGCTCAACCTCGAGGCGCTGCGCGGATCGTTGTTCATCAACGGCCTGCTCGGTCGCACGCCGTCGGCCCCGAACCCGACCACTGCGGGAGCCTTCACCGGCAACATCGCCAGCGTCACCGCGACGGGTCCGATGACCGTCGTCGTCACGCTCGTGAAGCCGGCCACGGACTTCCCGGAGAACCTCTACGGCTCGGGTCGATTCATCGCCCGCGGCGCCGCACAGCTCACCGGTGGCAAGTGCTCGACGACCGTCGTCGGCACGGGTCCGTTCAAGCTCACGTCGTTCAACGCGAACCAGCTCGTCGTCGAAAAGAACCCGACCTACTGGCGCAAAGATGCCAGCGGTCAGGCTCTGCCGTACCTCGACAAGATCACCTTCACCTTCCTCGTTGATGCCAAACCGCGCGAGTCGGGTGTGAAGAACGGCTCGCTCGACATGGCGATGTTCTCGTCGGCCGGTGAGTCCCGCGTCATGGGTGCGCTGCAGAAGAACAGCAAGGTGACGTCGCTCATCTCGCCGCCGGACTACTACCCGCTCATCTGGTTCAACAACCGCATTGCGCCGTTCAACGACCGCAATGCGCGACTCGCCTTCTCGCACGCACTCGACCACGCGCGCTACGTGCGTGTTCGCCAGGCGGGTTTGGCTGGAACGCGAGTGCCGGACAGCGTGTTCGGTCCGAACAGCATCATGTACAACAAGCGCGGTTTCGCCGAGTTCAACCTGAACGGCGCGAAGGACTACGTCGCGAAGTGGAAGGCCGCGAACCCGGGCAAGGAGCTCGAGTTCTCGTTCCCGTACACCTCGGGCAGCACCGACTCGCTGGCCAACGCCACGCTCATCAAGCAGATGGTCGAAGCCGCGGGCATGAAGATGAACTTGCTGCCGCAAACGACGGCGGAACTCATCGCGAAGACCTTCCCGCAGCAGTACCAGGTGATGTCGCTCACCCTTGCCGAGGGCACGGGCACGGCGTTCACCCTGCCGTTCCTCGTCAGTGACAACAGCTGGGGCAACCCGACGAATCCGTTCAACGCTGCTGCT
>JBIIDI010000144.1:0-3774 GCA_044238425.1 Ilumatobacteraceae bacterium | reverse complement strand
CGACGTGACGAGCCAACCGATGCTCGTCGAGCTGCTCGAAGCAGAGGGCATCACCGCGACGCAGGCGACGGTGTCGCGCGACCTCGACGACCTCGGCGCGGTGAAGGTGCGCATCGCCAACGGCGACACGGCGTACGCGATCCCCGAATTCGAACCCGAGCGCGTCGCGCCGCTCGATCAACTGCGGCGCGTACTTGCCGAGTGGGTGGCCGAAGTGCACCACAGCGAACCGATGGTCATCGTGCGCACCCCTCCCGGGTGTGCGCACGTCGTCGCATCCGCACTCGATCGCTCGAGGATTCGCGGACTCATCGGCACGGTCGCCGGTGACGACACGCTGTTCATCGTTGCCGATGCCGACTACGGCGCGCGTAAGCTGGCCAACGACCTGCGCGCGATGGCCGGACTCGCACCGCAGCGGGGTGCCAAATGACGAAAGATGCACGGAGCGGCGTGACGGGCGGACAGCCGTTGTGGCACGGTCGCTTCTCGGCGGCGAGCGCCGACACCTTGCGCGCGTACACCGACAGCATCGGCTTCGACGTGCGCCTCGTTCTCGACGACGTCACGGGGTCCCTCGCTCACGTCGACATGCTCGGCGCCTGCGGAATTCTCGCGGCGAACGAAGCTGCGGCGATCACCTCGGCGTTGCATACGATCGCCGACGAGGTGCGCACGGGGTCGTTCGTCGTCCAGCCGGGCGACGAGGACGTGCACACCGCCATCGAGCGGCGCGTCACCGAGATCGCCGGTGACGTCGGCGGCAAGGTGCATACGGCCCGAAGTCGCAACGACCAGGTCGCCACGGCGCTGCGGTTGTTCGTGCGCCGCGAACTTCATGCCGTTGCCGAGCGCGCGGTGGGTCTCATAGACGTGCTCGTCGCGCGGGCCAACGAGGCCGATACGCATCCCAATGGGGCGGTCTACCTGCCGGGCTACACGCATTTGCAGCGTGCCCAACCCGTGTTGCTGTCGCACCATCTCCGCGCGCACGCCTGGTCCCTCGAGCGGGACGTCGCGCGCATCCTCGACGCGCTCGCCCGCATGGACGTCTCGCCCCTCGGTGCTGGCGCACTCGCGGGCACGTCGTTGCCGATCGACCCCGATCGCACCGCCGCGACGCTCGGTTTTGCACGACGCTTTCCCAACTCGCTCGATGCGGTGTCCGATCGCGACTACGTCGCCGAGACGTTGTTCGCACTGTCGCTGCTCGGGGTGCATCTCTCGCGCCTCGGCGAGGAGTGGGTGCTGTGGACGAGCGAGGAATTCCGCTTCGCCACGCTCGACGATCGCTACGCGACGGGATCCTCGATGCTTCCGCAGAAGAAGAATGCCGACATCGCCGAACTGGCCCGCGGCAAGGCGGGTCGGCTCGTCGGCAATCTCACGGGTTTCCTCGTCACGCTGAAGGGCCTTCCGCTCGCGTACAACCGTGATCTCCAGGAGGACAAGGAACCGCTGTTCGACTCCCTCGACCAGGTGTCGCGAGCCCTCGTCGTCATCGCCGAGATGATCGCCACCGCGACCTTCCATCCCGAGACGATGCGTGCAGCCGCAGATGCGCCGACGAACGCCGCCACCGACCTCGCCGAGTGGCTCGTGGCCCGGGGCATGCCGTTCCGCCGCGCACACGCCGTCGTCGGGGCACTGGTCGCGCGGGCCGTCGCCGGCGAAGCGTCCCTCGTCGATCTCGTGCGCAGCGACGAACACCTCGGAGCCGAGGCGACCCACCTCCTCGAACGCGGTGCGGCGGTGCGTCGGCGTGTGAGCAAGGGTGGCGCGGGTCCGGTGCCGGCAGGGGAGCAGCGCGACGCACTCGATGCCGCCGTCGTCTCCTTGCGCGAACGGCTGTCGGCGCGAACGACGAGCTGAGTCGGGATCGCCGTTCTCACTAGCGTGAGCGGGGTGACGATGGGAACGTACGGCGATCTCGTCGCCGAATTCGCGGCGCGCAACCTCATCCACGATTCCACCGACAGGGAAGCGCTGTCGGAGCGGTCGCGACGCGACCGCATCTCCGGGTACGTCGGCTTCGACCCGACGTCCGATTCGCTCCACGTCGGAAACCTGCTCGGCCAGATTTCGCTGCGGCGCATGCAGATGCTCGGGCACAAGCCGATCGTGCTCGCCGGTGGTGCCACCGGCATGGTCGGCGACCCGTCGGGGCGCAGCGAGGAACGCAACCTCCTCGATCCCGAGGCGCTGGCGCACAATGTCGCGAAGATCAAGAAGCAACTCGAACGACTGCTCGATTTCGGCGGGTCGAACGGCGCCGAGCTCGTCGACAACGCCGAATGGACCAAGGACGTGCGCGTCCTCGACTTCCTCCGCGACGTCGGCAAGCACATCACCGTCAATCAGATGCTCGCGAAGGACAGCGTGAAGAGTCGTCTCGCCGATGCGAACGGCCTGTCGTACACCGAGTTCAGCTACATGCTCCTGCAGGCGAACGACTTCCGCCACCTGTGCGAGCACCACGGCTGCGAGATGCAGCTCGGGGGATCCGACCAGTGGGGCAACATCACCGCGGGAATCGAGCTCATTCGCAAGCGTCTCGGACGCAGCGCGTACGGACTCACCTGGCCGTTGCTCACGAAGAGCGACGGATCGAAGTTCGGCAAGACCGCCGACGGTGCCGTGTGGCTCGACGCCGTGAAGACCTCGCCGTACCAGTTCCGACAGTTCTGGATGAACGTCGCCGACGACGACATCGTGACGATCTTTCCGCGATTCTCCCTTCGTCCGCTCGACGAGATTGCCGCCGTGCTCGAACGCTCGCAGCGCGAGCCCGCCGCGCGCCTCGCCCAGCGCGAACTCGCCGACGAGATGACGCGGCTCGTGCACGGTGACGAAGCCGCTGCGAACGCCGCCGAGGCGGCACACGTTCTCTTCGGGGCGAACCCGCTCGAGGCTTCGCCCGAGACGTTCGCGATCCTCGCGCAGGAGGTTCCGACGACCGCGATGGGTTCGGCGGCCCGCGCCGACGCCGTGTCTCTGCTCGCAACGCTTCCCACGATCGGGGCGTCGAAGAGCGAGATTCGCCGCCTGTTGTCGCAGCGCAGCCTGCGCGCCAACGGCGTGGTGCTCGAAGCCGACGGCGACCTCGCCTCGGTGCCGCTCGTGCACGGGCGATGGTTGCTCGTGCGCAAGGGAAAGGCGACTTACCAGCTCATCGATTTCGCCTGATCCCGGCCCGCCGGGGTCGGGGTGTGGACGCCGTGTCGTCAGGGTGGGGCATCCCGGCACGAAAGTGCAAGGAAATGAACGTCCGGGTTGTGAAGCCCCGGTCCCCCCGTTAGATTGGCAATCCGCTTCTCAGGGCATCCCACAGTGGATGGCCGAGAAGCGTGTGCGGAGACCGCCGTCCGGCAAGGACGTGTCCCCGCGCGACGCTCCTTGAAAACGGAAGAGAAGACTGAACGCCAGTGCGGGCAGCAATATCGGCGGCGCAAGCCTCCGTGAAGCTGTCTGTCAATTCAACGTCGTCATCGGGTCAGCGCCCGGTGCGACACATTAATTATCGACCAGAACGAGTGTCTGGTCGGTCAGGACACGATGGTGCGGACGATACGCAAGTGTCGAAAAAGCCATCGTGATCTTTCCGGAAGTACCCATCTCGGCAGCGCTTGCCGTTGTGGGATGGGTGGTTCTTGACGGAGAGTTTGATCCTGGCTCAGGACGAACGCTGGCGGCGTGCTTAACACATGCAAGTCGAACGAGATCCAATGTGTAGCAATACACAGGAAGATCTAGTGGCGAACGGGTGAGGAACAC
>JBIIDI010000040.1:0-13326 GCA_044238425.1 Ilumatobacteraceae bacterium | reverse complement strand
ACCTCATCGGTTACGCAGTGGTGCGCGCCATCGTCGACGGCGTGCCCAACATGAAGAACGTGTTCCTCCCCGACGCCGATGGGAAGCCACGTTTGCAGCGTCACACGAACGTGAATATGGGGCTCGCCGTCGACGTCGACAAGGGCGACGGACAGCGCACCCTCGTCGTGCCGGTGTTGAAGGCGGCCGACACTCTCGACTTCAACGGGTTCCTCCTCGCCTATGAAGAGATCCTGCGCAAGGTGAAGAACAACAAGTTGACGCTCGAGGACTACCAGGGCGCCAACGTCAGCCTCACGAATCCGGGAACCATCGGCACGCTGCAGTCGGTGCCGCGACTCATGGTCGGCCAGGGCGTCATCGTCGGCGTCGGATCCATCGACTACCCGGCCGAGTTCGCCGGCAGCGACGAGCGCACGCTCACCCGACTCGGCGTGTCGAAGGTCGTCACCGTGACGAGCACGTACGACCACCGCATCATCCAGGGCGCCGAGAGCGGCCTGTTCCTCAAGCGCGTCGCCGAGCTGCTGCTCGGCGAGCACGGCTTTTACGAGGAAGTGTTCCGCAGTCTCGGAGTTCCGTACGAGTCGGTGCGCTGGCGCAACGACGACAACAACCTCGACGACCCCGATCTTCTCGCGCACAAGCAGATGCAGGTCGCCACGCTCATCCGCGTGCACCGCGTGCGCGGTCACCTCATCGCCGACCTCGATCCGCTGCGGTGGAAGGAACCGCGGATGCCGAAGGAGCTCGACCCGGCAACGTACGGCCTCACCATCTGGGACCTCGACCGCGATTTCGCCACCGGCGGCGTCGGGGGAGTGAAGAAGTCGACGCTCGGCGACCTGTTGCACGTTCTGCGAGACGCGTACTGCCGAACGATCGGCATCGAGTACATGCACATCCAGAACACCGAGGAACAGCGCTGGGTCCAGGAACGCGTCGAGGGCCACGGCGTCGACGCGTTCGAGCCGGATCGCCGCCGCATCATGGAGCGTCTGAATGCCGCCGAGGCGTTCGAACGATTCCTTGCGACGAAGTACGTCGGTACGAAGCGATTCGGACTCGAGGGTGCGGAATCGACGATCCCCGTGCTCGACAAGGTGTTGTCGCTCGCCGCCGATGCCGGCATGGACGGAGCAATTCTCGGCATGGCGCACCGTGGCCGACTCAACGTGCTCGCCAACGTCATGGGCAAGAGCCTTGACCAGATCTTCTCCGAGTTCGAGGGACACATCGACCCCGCGTCGGTGCAGGGATCGGGTGACGTCAAGTACCACCTCGGCAGCGTCGGCACGTTCACGTCGCCGGCCGGCCGCTCGATGCACATCGAACTCGCGTCGAACCCCAGCCACCTCGAGACCGTCGATCCGATCGTGCTCGGCATGGTGCGCGCAATGCAGGACCGCATCGACCCGCCGCTCTCGTACAGCGTGCTGCCTCTGCTCATCCATGGTGACGCGGCGTTCGCAGGTCAGGGTCTCGTCGCCGAATGTCTCGCGATGAGCGACACGAGCGGGTACCGCGTCGGTGGCACGGTGCACGTCATCATCAACAACCAGATCGGATTCACGACGTCGCCCGAGTACGCGCGCTCGTCGCAGTACTGCAGCGACGTCGCCAAGACCGTCGGCGCACCGATTTTCCACGTCAACGGTGACGATCCCGAGGCGTGTGTGAGGGTGGCGAAGATGGCCTTCGACTACCGCCAGCGGTTCCGTAAGGACGTCGTCATCGACCTCATCTGCTACCGCCGCCAGGGGCACAACGAGGGCGACGACCCGAGCTACACCCAGCCGCTCATGTACAAGGCAATCGCCGAGCGTCGCAGCGTGCGCAAGTTGTACCTCGAGACGCTCGTGAAGCGCGGTGACATCACGGTCGACGAGGCCGAAGCGGCACTCGCCGATTACCAGAACAAGCTGCAGGGTTCCCTCGACACGGCACGTGCAAAGGGCAAGCCGACGATGAAGGTGCCCAAGCCTCCGGCACCCGTCGGCGTGCTCCCGCCCGTGAACACCGGCGTCGATCGTGCACTGCTCACACAGATTTACGACGGTCTCGGTGCGTATCCCGCCGGTTTCACCGTGCATCCGAAACTGCTCAAGCAATTCGAGCAGCGCGACGAGATGTTCCGCACGGCGGGTGAAGTCGACTGGGCGCTCGGCGAGGCATTCGCCTTCGGCTCACTCGTCATGGAGGGCACGCCGGTGCGACTCGCCGGCGAAGACTCGCGACGCGGCACGTTCAGCCACCGCCACGCGATGCTCGTCGACTACATGAACGAGCGCAAGTTCGCCCCGCTGCGTGCCCTGCCCGGTGCACGAGCGCCGTTCTGGGTGTACGACTCGTTGCTCTCCGAGTACGCCGCACTCGGCTTCGAGTACGGCTACTCGCACACCAACCGCGACGCACTCGTTCTGTGGGAGGCGCAGTTCGGTGACTTCGTCAACGGTGCGCAGATCATCATCGACCAGTACCTCGTGGCCGCCGAGGACAAGTGGGGTCAGACGAACGGTCTCGTCCTCCTTCTCCCACACGGCTTCGAAGGTCAGGGCCCCGAGCACTCCTCGGCCCGTCTCGAACGATTCCTGCAACTGTGCGCAGACGACAACATCCAGGTGGCGTACCCGACGACCGCGGCGCAGTACTTCCACCTCCTTCGCCGCCAGGTGCGCCGCGACGTGCGCAAACCGCTCGTCGTCATGGCTCCGAAGCAACCGTTGCGCATGAAGGAGAGCCGTTCGAAGGTCGACGAACTCACGAGCGGATCGTTCCGCGAGACCCTCGATGATCCGTTCGTCAAGGATCCGGCTGCGGTGCAGCGCGTCGTGTTGTGCAGCGGCAAGGTGGCGTGGGACGCCATGGCGGAACGTGACAAGCGCGGTGCGGCAGTGGCGGTCGTGCGCGTCGAGCAGTTGTATCCGTTCCCCGAAGCGCAGTTGCGCGACATTCTGCGCCGTTATCCGAACGCGCGGCAGGTCGTGTGGGTGCAAGAAGAGCCCGAGAACATGGGCGCCTGGCACTTCGTCGAGCACCTCATCTGGCGCCTGAAGAGCGAGGGCTACGACCTGCGTCATTCGGCGCGCGTGGCCTCGGGCAGTCCGGCGACAGGTTCTAAGGTCATCCACGACCAGGAACTCGTCGACCTCATGGACGGCGCGTTCGGCGCGTGGTGACGGGCTCGCAGCGCAGGGGAGCGACGCAGTCGGGGCTCGGTCACGTCGTCGTCGACGGCAGCAACATCGCCACCGAGGGACGCAGTGCGCCGAGTCTGAAGCAACTCAACGAGGCAGTGCTCGCCTTCTTGAAGGAATTCCCGGGTGTCACCGTGACGGTCGTCGTCGATGCGACGTTCGGACACCGGATCGACAAGAAGGAAGTCGCCGAGTTCCAGGAGGCGATCGCCAACGCCGAACTCGTCACGCCACCCGCCGGTGCACTCGGTCGCGGTGACGGTTTCGTTCTCACCATCGCCGACAAGGTCGGTGCGGCGATCCTGTCGAACGACAGCTACCAGGAGTTCCACGACGTGTACGGGTGGTTGTTCGATTCCGGGCGCCTCATCGGCGGCAAGCCGGTTCCGAATGTCGGTTGGGTGTTCATCGAGCGCAGCCCCGTGCGCGTGAAGAGCGAGCGGCCCGCCTCGCGACGCGCATCGACCGCGGCGAAGTCGGCGACGGGTTCGCTCGTGCGGCCTGCGGTGCGCAGTGCCACGGGTGCGCTGCCGCGCCCCGTGCCGCGTGTGCCGCCGTCGCGGCCGGCCCGCAACGCTGCGGTATCCGCGCGGCCGACGCCGAAGACGCGGTCCGCTGACCGTTCGTCGGAGCGCACAAGGGAGCGCACTGCCGAGAGATCGTCGGGCACGGTACCGTCGGCGGTGAACTCGGCAGAAAGATATGAAACGTTCCGTACTCGCCACTCGGTGGGTACGAAGGTGAAGGGAGCCGTCGAGTCGTATGCCTCGCACGGCGTGTACGTGCGGATCGGCGACGTTGCCGGATACCTGCCGTTGCGGCTGATGAAGGATCCCGCGCCGCGCACGCCGCGTGAACACGTGCGCATCGGCCAGGCGCTGTCACTCGCCGTCTCGGGCTACAACGATGCACGGCGCAGCATCGAGGTGAGCCTCATGCCGGTCGATCGTGCGGTTGTGACGAAGCCCGCCGCAAAGCCCGCGCATCGCGGTCCCGCGAGGGCGTCCGCGAAACCACTGCCGAAACCCGCGACGAAACAGGCACCGAAACCCGCGGCAAAACCTGCTCCGAAGCCTGCAACGCGAGCCGCAAAGGTCGTTGCCCGCACGAAGCGCACGCTGCGCCGCCGCCCGACGTAGGTCGGGCGGTACGAACGGAGCCCGACGTAGGTCGGGCGGTACGAACGGAGCCCGACGTAGGTCGGGCGGTACGAACGGAGCCCGACGTAAGCCGGGCGGTACGAACGGAGCCCGACGTAGGTCGGGCGGTACGAACGGAGCCCGGCGGGTCACTCCTCAACAAGGAGACGCCCGTCACCGTCTGCTAGACACAGGGGGCGCCTTTGCGGCATACCGTGTCGCAGAGTCGTGACCGACCGTTCAGTCACCAGGGGGAAATGATGGAGCGCTTCATCACGTTGCTCGCATCCGGCTTGTCGCTGGGAGCCGTGTATGCACTTGTGTCGCTGGGCTTCGTGCTCGTGTTCAAGTCGACCCGTGTGCTCAATCTCGCCATGGGCGAGTTCCTCATGATCGGCACGTACATCGGTTTCTTCCTCATCAGTTACCTCGGAATGCCTTTCGTTCCCGCTCTCGTCATCGTCGCCGGAGTGATGGGTTTGCTGGGGCTGTTCGTGCACTACGGGATCATGCGCAACCTCGTCGGACGGCCGTTCTTTGCGATCGTGCTCGTCACGATCGGCATCGCCATCGTCATCCGCGGCATCATTCTCGTCGTTGCGGGTCCGATCGAGCGCGCGCGCATGACTGCGCTGCCGCAGTCGATCGTGAACATCAACGGTGCTCAAGTCGAGGCGTATAACTTCATCATCCTCGGTGCGGCACTGCTGCTCGTCATCGGTTTCTACATCTTCTTCCGCATTTCGCGACTCGGCCTGCACATGCGCGCCGTCGCCGAAAACCTGCAGGCCTCGTCGGCGATGGGCATCAGCCCCGACCGCATCTACGCACTCGCGTGGTTCATCAGCTTGGCGATGGCCGGAGCCGGCGGCGTGTTCTTCGGGCACTACACGGCAGCGATCGACCTCAACATCGCAGCCATCGGCATCCGCGCTGCGCCTGCGGCGATCGTTGGCGGTCTCGACAGCGTCGAGGGCGCGATCGTCGGTGGTCTCATCGTCGGCACGCTCGAGCAGATGGGCGCGGGGTACTTCGGCGCCGACTACCGCGACATCATCCCGTTCCTCATCCTCACGATCATGTTGTACGTGAAGCCCGCAGGCTTGTTCGGTTCGCCCGAACTCGTGCGCATCTGATCCGCCACATCCGTTAGACGACGAGAACACACAGGGGTTACGAATGGCTCGAGAGAAATTCATCACCGACTACCGACAGGACATGCGGATCATCCGCACTCGTCCGCAGCGTGTGTGGGCAGTGATCATCACCGCGCTGCTCATCGGCCTGCCGTTCCTGCTTGGAAACGGCTGGATCCCGCCGTTCAACTTCCCGTGGGTGGCGTGGATGACGGTGATCAACCTGTCACTCACGGCGATCATCGGTGCGGCGGCGTTCAACCTGCTCGTCGGCAACACCGGACAGGTGTCGTTGGCACACGCCGGTTTGCTCATCTTCGGCACGATCATCTCCGGTTTGTTCGGACCGCTGTGGGGATGGAACTTCTGGATCGTCCTGCCGCTCACGCTCGTAGCCGGCGCGCTCGGCGGTGTGATCATCGCGTTGCCGGCGCTGCGACTGAAGGGTCTCTACCTGTTGCTCGCAACGCTGGGCATCTATTACTTCGCATACTTCGTGTACAAGTGGTTCCTCGTTCAGAACTTCGGCTTCATTCCGATCATCTACGGCTTCCCGAGCATTCCGGAGTGGTTCCCGTGGTTGAACGAGGGCGACACCGGCCTGCAAATCTCGAACAACTTCCGCTGGTACTGGGTGATGCTGCCGATCACGGCGTTGTCGCTCCTGTTCATGTCCAACGTCATCCGCACCAGTGAAGGTCGCGCGTTCAACGCGGTCAAGGCTCGCGATACGGCCTCGAGCCTCGTCGGTGTGTCTCCGGTGCGTTCGAAGCTCATTGTCTTCATGGTGTCGTCGGCATTCGTCACCATGTCGGGTGCGTTGCAGTCCTACTTCCTCACGGCTCGCGAGGAAGCCTCGTATCCGTTCCAAACCACCCTTGACTACGCGATCATGATCGTGCTCGGCGGCTTTTCGTCGATTCTCGGCGCCGTGTTCGGTGCGCTGTTCTTCTACGGGGCACCGGTCTGGATCGACTGGATCCGCCAGGAGACCCCCGTGCTCCGCGACATCACGTTCCTCTCGAGCTACAAGAGCGAGATCAACCTCGCGGTCTTCGGTTTGCTCATCGTCGTCGTCCTCGTGCGCTCACCCGACGGTCTGTCGGGAGCCTGGAAACGTGTCAAGTCCTACTTCGCGAAATGGCCGTACTCACTATGAGCACAACTGCAAACAACACCCCACTCGTCGAGGTGCGCAACCTCGAGGTCGTCTACGGCGGAGCAATCCTCGCCGTCAACGGCGTGTCCATCGTCGTGCCACAGGGCGGCTTCGTCTCGGTGCTCGGCGCCAACGGTGCCGGCAAGACGTCGATCGTGCGGGCCATCACCGGCAACCTCGGCATCGTGGGTGGTGCCGTCACGGCAGGTGAGATCCTGTACAACGGCGACTCGATCACGAAATCCACGTCGCGCGACATCGTCAAGTTGGGTGTCGGACAGGTGCCCGAGGGCCGTCTCGTCTTCGCCCGCTTGACCGTGGAAGAGAACCTGTTGTGCGGCGCCGCCACGCGCAAGGACAAGGAGAACATGGCGGGCGACATGGAGCGCGTGTGGGAGTTGTTCCCGCAGATCGCCAAACGTCGCAAAGAGAACGCGGGTTGGCTCTCGGGCGGTGAACAGCAAATGGTGGCCGTCGGCCGCGCGTTGATGACGCGTCCGAAGTTGATGATTCTCGACGAAATGTCGCTGGGTCTCGGACCGCTCGTCGTACGCGAGATCTTCGAACTGCTCAAGCGCCTCAATGCCGAGGAAGGCCTGTCGATCCTCATGATCGAACAGAACGCACGTCTGGCGATGGAGGCCTCGCAGCACTCGTACGTGCTCGAGACCGGTCGCATCGTGCTCGAAGGTCCGACGGCGGAGTTGCGCAGCAACCCCCACGTCGAAGAGCTGTACCTGGGCGGCGCCGGCGATGCCCGTGAGGTGTACGAAGCGATCAAGCGATTCCGGAGGGTGAAGCACTGATGTCTGACAAGGTGTCTGGAGGCGTCGTACTCGACGTCAAGAACGTCACGGTCCAGTTCGGCGGCTTGCGAGCCAACGAGGACGTCTCCTTCGACGTGCGACGCAACGAATTGTTCGCTCTCATCGGTCCGAACGGTGCCGGCAAGACCACGATGGTGAACGCCATTACGGGTGTGTACCAGCCACTGCCGGGCGCAGTCGTCAACTTCACCGACGCAAAGGGTGAGACGCACAACCTGCTCGGTCGCAAGCCGAACCACATCGTGAAGATGGGTATCTCGCGCACCTTCCAGAACCTCGGTTTGTACCCCGAAATGTCGGTGCTCGAGAACCTCATGCTCGGTCGGTACGTGCACCGTCAAACGGGCATCCTCGCCGCAGGCTTGTTCACCCGCAAGATGGTGCGCGAAGAAATCGAAATACGCGAAATCGCCGAAGAAATCATCCATCTCCTCAAGCTCGAGCGCGTCCGCTGGGAGGCTGCGGGTTCGCTGCCGTACGGTTTGCAAAAGCGCATCGAATTCGGCCGCGTGCTCGCCATGCGTCCCCACCTGCTGATGCTCGACGAGCCGATGGCGGGAATGACGGTGGAAGAGAAGAAGGACATGGTGCGCTTCATCTACGAGGCGCTCAACCAGCTCGACATCACCGTGTTCATCATCGAGCACGACATGGGTGTCGTCATGAGCATCGCCGACCGGGTCGGTGTGCTCAACTTCGGCAGTCGCATTGCGCTCGGTACACCCGACGAAGTGCAACAAGATCCGGTCGTGCGAGCGGCCTACCTGGGGAGCCACTGATGACGACTCACGCAACAATTCTCGACGCGCTGCTTGCGCGAGCCCGTTCGAACGGCGGCGATCGCGCCCTGTTGCAGAAGCTGCGCGGCCGCTGGGCCGAAATCACCTGGTCGGGCTACGCAACCGCCGTTGCCGAAGTGGGCGAGGGCCTTGCCGGTCTCGGCGTCGGCAAGGGTGACCGCGTCGCAATTCTCGTCGACAACCGCCCGGCGATGCTCTACCTCGATCTCGGTGCGCAATCGATCGGCGCGGTCAGCGTGCCGGTGCTCACCGCCGCGCTCCACGACGACGTCGTCGACGTGCTGCGTCGGGTTGCCCCGACGGTCGTCGTCATTCAGGACACGTCGTGGCTCGACGTGGTACTGGCGTCGCTGCCGAACGTGAAGCACATCGTTCATGTCGACACCGCCGGTGTCTCGTCGTACGCCGACACCCGGCTCGTCGATTACACCGATCTGCGCGCCAACGGCCGTGGCGCCGGTGCTTCGTTCGATTCGCTGGCGCGACGCGCCTCTGCACTCGCAAAAGACGGTGTCGTCACTCTCGGGACATCGTCGGGTGCCACGGGTCCGATGCGCACGTTTTCCTTCACCGCGGCACAAGTCGTCGACGGTGCCGAGGTGGTGGCGAAGCGATTCGCACTGAAGCCGGGCGAGTTCGTCCTTGCGCAGGTGCCGCTTGCGGCGTCGGCCGAGCGTGCCGTGACGGCATATTCGTCGATCATCACCGGAGCCGTCGTGGCGTTTCCCGAGAGCGTCGAAACCGCGGCAGCTGCCGCCGGCGAAATCGAGCCGCACTTCGTCCACTCGCCGGTCGGGCTGCTCGATGCATCGTCGTTCAGCTCGCTGCAGAGGCTCGATCGCAACCGGCGCCTGAAGAAGCTCGTCGCCAAGGGATGGCGCAAGTCGTCGCTGGGCGGCAAGCCGGCGAGCGGGCTCTGGCACGGCATTGCCGGTCAGTTCATCGTCCGCATGCTCGGCGCGCGTCGTGCCCGCACCGTTCTCGTCAGCGGCTCGTCGGTACAGGTGCGCACTGCCCACTTCATGCGTGCCCTGCGGCTGCCGCTCGTTGACGCTTACACCGTGTCGGCCGTGTTCATTCCCGCGATGCTCGCAAGCAACGTCGAAGAGGGTTTCGGCGAAACGCTCGACGGGGTCGAAGCAGAGGTGACGTCGGCCGGTCGTTTGCGACTGCGGGGGCGGCTGGTATCCGCGGACGCGCTCGCGTCGGGTTGGTACGAGACGAACGATCGTGTCGAACAGCGCAACGGAAAGATTGTCGTGCTCGGACCGGCGTCCATTGATGCCGAGGTCAGTTCGATCCGCGAGTTCGAGCTTGCCGTCGCAGGATCTCCGTACATCGGTCGCGCCATCGTGACGACGGGCAGCGGCGGAGTCGGTGTACTCATCGAAGTCGAACCCCTCGCGCTCAGCGAGTGGGCGCAGGCGAACAAGGTACCGTTCACGACGGTGTCGACGATTCTCGACAACGCCGAAGCGCAGCAGCTGTTCGTGAACGAGGTGCAGTCGACGTTGGCGAGAATGGCAAACAAGCCTCGAGTCGGCGAATTGCGCCTGCTGCGTCGTCAGCTTGCGGTGGATTCCGGAGACTTGACGGCGACCGGCAAACTGCGCCGCAGCCGCGTCGCCGGGATTGCCGACATCGTCATCGTGCGCGTGTAACGACGCGTTCGCACAAGCACAAGCACACCCGCCGGTGGGGCGCGATACCGGAGAGATCGTGCTCGGGGCTGGCGCACGGGCGGCTCGGGGCCGATACCGCCTCAGCATACTGACGAAAAGTTCTCAAAATACTTGCTGTGGCGGTTGACACTTCGTCTGACCGTTTGGTAAACAGAAGGCATCCATTCGGCACCCGCCGGTGGCCAACCTACAAGGGGGAAACCAAGAATGACTCACAGAGCATCTGTGAAGCGCAAGGTTCTCGCTGGTGCGGTTCTTGCAGTGTCCATGTTGGCCACTGCGGTACCGGTCTCGGCGAAGCTGAGCGTCAGCGCCGGTCAGAAGTGCACCAAGCGCAACGTTGCCGACAGGGCATCGGGCTTGATCTGCATGCCGACCAAGGGTGTTGAGCGCAACCTCACCTGGCAGAAGAACACGCCGGACTCCGATGCTGATGGCGTCACCAAGGACACCATCAAGATCGGCTGGATGGGTGACATCACCGGTCCGACCGCTTCGGCGCAGGCGTTCAACTACCACGGTCTGCAGTCGTACGTGAACTACCGCAACGCAAACGGCGGAATTGTCGGACGCAAGCTCGAGCTCATTGCTCTCGACGACAAGTACGTGGCCACGACGGCAGCGGTCAACTTCGACCGTCTTGCCAACACGGATCGCGTCATCGTCATCGCCGGCATGGGTGGTTCGCACATCTCGGGTCTCGTCGATGCGAAGATGACTTCGCTGTCGAACCCGGTGAACATCGTCGGTGCACAGCAGACGACGATCGTCGAGCAGGGCAGCGCCAACTTCTTCTCGTGGATGCAGTCGTACAGCGACATCGCTGACGTTGCACTCTCGAAGTTCACCCGCCTCCAGGGCGGTGACCCGAAGAAGATCGTCGCGGCAACCTTCGCTCTCGCCGTTCCCTCGGGCACCGAGTACGGCGAGTGGATCAAGAAGAAGGTGACGGCCAAGGGTGGCAAGTACTGCGGTACGATCACCGAAGCCGGCACCTCGACCGATCACACGGCAGCAGTCGCTCGCTTCAAGGCTCTCCTTGAGTCGTGCGGCGCGAACTCGGTGGGTCTGCACGGCTCGCCCGGCTTCGTCAAGCTGTACGCCGCAGCCGCCGAGAAGGCCGGCTTGGGCAAGTACCCGCACGTCGGAATCCACGGCATCGCCAGCCCGGTCGTCTATGACGGCATCGGCCCGTCGATGGAAAAGGCCATCCAGGGTGTCCACGCTTTCGCCGGAGCCGGCAAGGCGAACGCCACCGCTGGTGCGCGAATCATCAACCAGTGGATGCGCGGCAAGCAGTGGTCGGATGAAATCGACAACCCGAACTTCGTCCACGGCTGGGTCAACGGCATGATCGTGTCGCAGGCCATCGAAAACGCGTGGACGAAGACCGGCAAGGTCACCCGTGGCACGCTGCGCAACGGCTTCAAGGCCAAGTTCGACACGCTCGGACTGTCCTGCCCCGTTGACCTGACGAAGAGCAACTACAGCCCGTGCGCAGCTCCGATGAGCTGGGTTCCGGGTAAGGGTCTCGTCCTCGACGGCACCTTCGCCGCCTGGCGCAGGGGTCTCACCGGAGACAGGACGCTCTGATCAGCGTTTGAACTGAATACGACAGGAGCCCGGGTGCGCAAGCACCCGGGCTCTTTTCGTTACGTCCCGGGTGCGCAAGCTCTAGGGCTCATTTCGTTCAGTCCGGGGTGGCTTCGATGAGCCGGGATGCGTGCGAATCGGGGAGAATGATGGCGTGACTTCCCGGCTCGCGGTGCATCGTGCTTCACGCCGCGAAGTGGCAATCACCCTCCCCGTCGAGGGCGGTTTGTCCGCGCCGCAGCTCGTCGAGCTGGCGACCCGCGCCGAGGCGGAGGGCTTCCACTACGCGGTCTGCGGCGAGGTGGCGAGCGTCGATGCGCTCGTGCTGCTCGGGGCGATTCTCTCGCGCACGAATCACATCAAGGTGGCGACGGGAATCATCGCCACCACCCTGCGCACGCCACAAATGGCGGCGATGGGTTTCGCCACGCTGTCGTCACTTGCGCCGGGTCGCGTCGTTGCGGGACTCGGTGCCTCGAGTCCGATCATCGTCAACAAGTGGAACGGCCGACCGTTCGACAAGCCGCTCGCCGCCACCCGGGAATTCATCGAGGTGTTCCGTGCGGCTCTCACCCGCGAGAAGGTGTTCTACACCGGCACGCACGTGCGCAGTGACGGTTTTGCGCTGCAGATCGATCCGCACGGTCGCATCCCGATTTGGCTGGGTGCGATCAACGACAAGATGCTCGAGTTGGCGGGGGAGATTTCCGACGGCGTGTTCCTCACGTGGTGTCCGCCGGCCGAGATCGGCGAACGCCTGGACAAGGTGCGCGTCGGTGCGGATGCGGCGGGCCGGGCAATGAGCGACGTCGAAGTGACGTGCTCGTTCTGGGCATTTGCCGGCAACGACACCAAGGCGGCACTCGACAGCGCGCGACGCGTCGTGCTCCAGTACGCGATGGTGCCGACGCACCAGCACGCCTTCGTCGGTGCGTTCCCCAGCCTCGCCGCTGCGGCCGAGGCGTGGAACGGGGGCGATCGAAAGGCCGCCCTGGCGTTGCTCGACGACGACGTGGTGCACACGATGTGCGCAATCGGCACCCCCGAACACGTCGCCGATCGCGTCGCTGCGTACCACGACGCCGGCGTCGACGTGGCGATCATCCTGCCGATATCACCACAACCCGGGAACCCGGATCCGGCCGCCAATACGTATTTCTCCGTCGCGAAAGTGCTGCGCGAGCGTGGCACACTCGCTGCGTCGTAACCCCCGAAAGGAACAGCTGATGGACATCGAAATCGGAGTACCCGGGCAGATCATGCCGCCCGCCGACAAGGCGATCGAGATCGCAAAAAAGAACGAGGCGGCAGGTTTCGATGCTGTGTGGTGGCCGTGCCACCTCATGGGTTGGCACAGCGACTCAGTGTGGACCGAGGACATCACACCGCTGGCGAAGTACCAGAAGAACCCGCACGTGTACTTTGATCCGCTCGTCATGATGGGAGCCGTCGGCTCGCACACCGAGCGTCTGAAGGTCGGCGTCGTCGTCACCGACCTCATTCGTCGTCACCCCGCCGTCGCCGCGGAGATGATGCTCACGGTCGACCACCTCAGCAAGGGTCGCGCCATCTTCGGCCTCGGTTCGGGCGAGGCGATGAACGTCACCCCGTACGGCATGGACTTCTCGTCGCCGGTGGGCAAGCTCGCCGAAGGTCTCGAGGTGCTGCGTATGTTGTGGCGTGCCGACGGCCCGGTGAACTACGAGGGCAAGTTCTTCCGGCTCGAGAACGCCGTGCTCGGCCTCGAGCCGTACAACGGCATCGAGCCGCAGGTGTGGACGGCTGCGCACGGA
>JBIIDI010000039.1:0-13391 GCA_044238425.1 Ilumatobacteraceae bacterium | reverse complement strand
GCGCCGACTCATGGCGCTGCGCTGGATGAAGCCGAACGCATCGGCCTCGGTCATCGCATGGCGGTCGATGAGCACGCCCTTTGCGCGGTCGATCGCCTTGCGCGCCTCGAGCCTGTCGTTCAGCGACGCGTTCTCGGCGATGAGCGCACGCAGTTCCCGGAACCGTGCGACCGCGAGCTCGATCGCCGGAACGACGTCGCTCTTCTGGAAAGGCTTCACGAGATACGCCAACGCACCGGCATCCCGCGCCTGTTCGACGATCTCGCGCTGACTGAACGCCGTGAGCATGAGGATTGCACACGACGCGCTTTCCGCGATGTTCCGCGCGGCCTCGATGCCGTCCATTCCGGGCATCTTCACGTCGAGGATGACGACGTCCGGAGCGAGCCGGGCAACGAGTTCGACCGCCTGGTCACCACGGCCGGCTTCGCCGACGACCTCGTATCCCTCTTCTTCGAGCAGCTCGCGCAGGTCGAGACGGATGATCGCCTCGTCCTCGGCGATGACGATCCGCGTCGCCATGCTCAGGATCCGAGCCGATCGAGGGCGGCGTCCTGCTCGCGTTCGAGGTCGCGCAGGCGCGCGACGAGTCGCTCACGTTCGGCGCGCATCACCTCGACGTGGCGCAGTGCGTCGTGGTGCTCGTAGGCCGTGGACGGGGTCTCCGCGACCATGGCCCGCAGTTCTTTGTCGGCGAGATCGGACTCGACGTAGGCCAACTGCTCGTCGAGGATCCGCAATTCGTCGCGTACTTCGCGCACGTTCAGCACGGTTCGACGCAGGGTTCGCTCCAGCAGTCGCTGCCGGACGCCGAACGGAAGTGAAGCCGACATCGCTCGATGAAGTCTACGAGCGGTGCACGTGGTGCCCGAGGTGGGACTCGAACCCACACGCCCTTGCGGACAACGGATTTTGAGTCCGTCGCGTCTGCCATTCCGCCACTCGGGCTCGACGTGACCATTGAGCGTAATGTTGGTCCCTGGAGGTTCCGCCCCGAATGATCGCATTCACGTTTCCCGGACAGGGTTCGCAACGACCCGGGATGGGTCGCCCCTGGCGGGAGCACGACAGTTGGGAACTCGTCGATGAGGCGAGCGACGTGTCCGGGCGGGACGTCGGCCACTTGCTCCTCGATGCCGACGCCGAAACGCTGCGCGACACGCGCAACGCCCAGCTGACGACGTTCGTCAGCAGCCTCATGGTCCTCGATGCCGTCGAGCGGTTGGGCATCGACGCCTCGTTCATGGCCGGCCACAGCCTCGGCGAGTACACGGCGCTCACCGCGAGTGGAGCACTCGGATTCCACGACGGGGTGCGACTCGTCGTCGAACGCGGCGCCGCAATGCACGACGCAGGCACGGAATCGCCGGGCACGATGGCGGCGGTGCTCGGCCTCGACGACGACGACGTCGAAGTCGCGTGCCGTCGTGCCGATGACGACGTGTGGGTGGCGAACTTCAACGCACCCGGGCAGGTCGTCATTGCCGGCTCGCCGGCCGGAGTTGAGAAAGCGACGGTGCACGCGAAGGAACTCGGTGCGAAGAAGGTGATGCCGCTGCAGGTTGCGGGGGCGTTCCACACCCCGTTCATGGCCGCCGCGCGCGACAGGTTGCGCGACGCAATTGCCGCCGCCGCACCGCGCGACACCGACACCCCGGTCGTGTCCAACGTCGATGCCCTCGCGCACACCAGTGGCAGCGAGTGGTCGGCACTGCTGTCGGCGCAGTTGTCGAGTCCGGTGCGCTGGAAACACTGCCTCCTCACGATGGCCGAATTGGGCGTCACGTCGTTCGTCGAACTCGGACCCGGCGGCGTGCTCACCGGCATGGCGAAGCGCACGCTCGACGATGCGCGCACGATCAGCGTTTCGACACCCGACGAACTCGACAAGCTCATCGAATGGGTCGGCAGCATGGCGCCGACGCCGCCCGCGGCTCTCGAGGGCGAACATCTCTTCGCCGTCGAGCGCCTCGTCGTCAGCCCCGGGGCGGGAGTGTTCACGCCTCTCCCCCTCGCCGACGGTGCACCGATCGCCACCGGTCAGGTCATCGGCACGGTCGGCGAACACGAGGTGCGTTCGGCGTTCTCCGGCGTGCTGCAGGCGTACATCGCCGTCGCCGGCGAACGCGTCAGCGCGCGCCAGCCGATCGCCTGGCTGAGAACGCACTGATGGCCGCCGCACCGCGCAACGTCGTCGGCGGCGTCTTCATCGGCTGGGGAACGGCGCTTCCCGAGAAGGTGCTGACGAACGACGATCTGTCGAAGATGATGGACACCAACGACGAGTGGATCACCGAGCGCACGGGCATCAAGCGACGCCACGTCGGGGGCACCACCGCGTCGTTGTCGATCGAAGCGGGACGCAAGGCCATCGCCATGGCGGGAGTCGATCCGTCGACCATCGACGCGCTCATCCTGTCGACGTCCACTCCCGACCGCATGGTTCCGGCGACCGCACCGAGCGTGCAGCACGGGCTCGGCCTGCGCTGCGGAGCCTTCGACGTCAATGCGGCGTGCAGCGGCTTCATGTACGCGACGATCGCGGCCCACGGTCTGCTCGCGATCGGCGCGAAGCGCATCCTCGTCATCGGCACCGACACGCTGTCGCGCATCACCAATTGGAGCGACCGGTCGACGGCGATTCTCTTCGCCGACGGTTCGGGAGCGGCGGTCATCGACGCCGTCGACGGTCAGGGCCAGTTGCTCGGATGGGACTTCGACTCCGACGGAAGTCTCGAGCCGCTTCTCTACACCGAGCACGGCGGCTACATCACCATGGACGGCAAGGAAGTGTTCCGTCGCGCCGTGCGCATCATGGTCGACTCGGCGGAGAAGTCGCTTGCCGCGGCCGGGGTCACGACGGACGCATTGAAACTCGTCGTTCCTCATCAGGCGAACCTGCGGATCATCGAGGCCGCATGTAAGAAGCTCGACGTCGGGATGGACCGAACCGCCGTCGTGTTGCACGAGACGGGCAACACGTCATCGGCCTCCATCCCGCTCGCACTGTTCGATGCCGCCGATGCCGGACGGCTCGCCGACGGCGATCTCGTCCTGCTCGTCGGTTTCGGTGCAGGTATGACCGCGGCGAGCACCGTCCTGCGCTGGCACGATCCGCGACTTCGCACCGGAAGAAGGAGTGACGCATGAACGACACGACGAACGATGCGGGCACCGCTCGAGGCACGGACACCGACGGCACGACGAACGGACAGTCGCGGGTCGTTCTCGTCACCGGCGGCAATCGCGGCATCGGTTTGGCGATTGCACGGCGCTTCGCCGCGGCGGGCGATCGCGTCGCCGTCACGTACCACACGTCCCCGCCACCCGACGACGTCTTTGCCGTGCGCTGCAACGTGACGAACTCCGACGACGTCGACCGGGCGTTCACCGAAGTCGAGGCGAAGTTCGGACCCGTCGAGGTTCTCGTCTCGAACGCCGGCGTCACCCGCGACACGCTGCTCCTGCGCATGAGCGAGTCGGACTTCACCGACGTCGTTGACGCCAACCTCACCGCCGCATACCGCGTGTGCAAACGTGCCACCCAGCAGATGCTGCGGGCACGACGCGGACGGATCATCCTCGTGTCGAGCGTCGTCGGATTGTCGGGCCAGGCCGGGCAGGCGAACTACGCCGCATCGAAAGCGGGACTCATCGGTCTCGCCCGATCGCTCGCTCGCGAACTCGGGTCGCGGTCGATCACCGTGAACGTCGTCGCACCCGGGCCCGTTGACACCGACATGACGCGCGTGCTCGGAGCGGAGAAGCTCGCGCAGTTCTCCGCGGCGGTACCACTGCAGCGCATCGCCACCGTCGACGAGATTGCCGGGGTCGTGTCGTTCCTCGCTTCGCCCGACGCCGCCTACATCACCGGAGCCGTCATTCCCGTCGACGGTGGTCTCGGGATGGGCCACTAGTCGCGAACTACACTCGTCGCAACCCCGAGGAGGTTGATGTGAGCCAGGACATGTTCGAACGATTCACGAAGTGCGCAGTCGACGTGTTGTCGGTCGATGCCGCGAAGATCACGAAGGAAGCGCGCTTCAAGGAAGATCTCGAAGCCGACAGCCTCGACCTCGTCGAGCTCGTCATGTCGCTCGAGGAAGAGTTCGGCATCGAGGTGCCGGAGAGCGACCTCGAGGGCATCGCGACCATCGGACAGGCGTACGACCTCGTCGTTTCCAAGGTGAAGTAACTGCACACCCCGGTGTGCAGCATCCCGTCGCCATGCAGGGAGCAGGTCACCGCGTAGCCGTCACCGGGTACGGCGTCCTCGCACCGTGCGGTGTCGGCAAGGACGCTTTCTGGAAGGGACTGCTCGGACCCGGCATCACCGGCGCGAAGTCGATCGAACTCGCCGATTGGGATCCGTCCCCGTACTTCGACAATCCGAAGGAAGCACGGCGCGCCGATCGCGTCGAACAGTTCGCACTCGCGGCGGCGCACGAGGCACTCACCCAATCAGGTGAACTGCCGTACGACGCGTCGCGCATCGGCACGATCTTCGGCACGGGCATCGGCGGATTGCGCACGCTCGAGGAACAGGTCATCGTCCGGGTCGAGAAGGGCGAGCGACGGGTGTCGCCGTTCCTCGTTCCGATGATGATGGCCAACGCGTGCGGTGCGGCGGTGTCGATGCGTTACGGCTTGCGCGGCCCTGCCGAGACGATTTGTACGGCGTGCGCTGCAGCCACGCACGCCATCGGCTACGCGGCGCGACTGGTCGCCTGGGGTCGCTGCGACGCCGTCGTCACCGGAGGTGCCGAGTCGGCGGGCACGATCACCGCGATCGCCGGGTTTGCGAACATGACGGCGCTGTCGACGTCGGGTATGAGCAAGCCGTTCGATGCAACGCGTGACGGTTTCGTCTTCGGCGAAGGTGCGGCCGTCTTCGTCCTCGAGCGCTGGGATCTCGCCATCGCCCGCGGCGCGAACATCATCGGCGAAATCCTCGGTGCGGCGAGCAATGCCGACGCACACCACATCACCGCACCGTCCCCGGGCGGCGTCGGTGCGATCGCGTGCATGTCGGCGGCACTCGACGATGCCGGTCTCGCACCCGACGACATCCGCCAAATCAATGCCCACGGCACGTCGACACCGCTGAACGATGCCGCCGAGGCACAAGCGGTTTCCGCACTCTTCGGACCGTCGACGCCGCCCGTTACGTCGATCAAGGGAGTGACGGGTCATCCGCTCGGTGCGGCCGGCGCCCTCGAAGCTGCCGCCGTGCTGTTGTCGTTCGAGCACCGGCTCATTCCTCCGACGGCGAACACGACCGTGCTCGGTGACGACATCACGTGCGACGTCGTCACCGGTGCTGCACGACCCTGGACGCCCGGCCCGACGATCTCGAACAATTTCGGATTCGGCGGCCACAACGGGTCGGTCGTCATCGCGCCGGCGTGACGTCGCATGGGTGAGTCGCGACCCGCCGCGGACTCGCGTCGCGACGACTTCGTCGCCCGCCACGTCGGCACGACGGCCGACGACGAAAGGCACATGCTCACCACGGTCGGCTACGCCGATCTCGACTCCTTCATCGCCGACGTCGTACCCCCCGCAGTTCACAGTGCCGTTGCGCTGAAGGTGCCCGCGGCCGTCGACGAAATCGACGTACTGGGTGAACTCGAAGCCATCGCGGGGCGCAACGTCGCGCGCACGAGCCTCATCGGAACGGGTTACTACGACACGATCACTCCGCCGGTCATCCTGCGCAACGTCATCGAGAATCCCGCCTGGTACACGGCATACACGCCGTACCAGCCCGAGATCAGCCAGGGCCGTCTCGAGGCGCTGCTCAATTTTCAAACGATGGTCACCGAGTTGACGGGCATGGATCTCGCCAATGCATCGCTGCTCGACGAGGCCACCGCCGTGGCCGAGGCGATCGTGCTCGCCCGGCGCAGCACGAAACATCCGTCGACGACGGTGGCTGTGCACGAGGACGTTCATCCGCAGATCCTCGCCGTGGTGAACACGCGGTGTGCGCCCGTCGGAATCGTCGTGCACACGTGCCCGCTCGCCGAGCTCGCCGCGGTCGACGCCTTCTGCATCGTCGTCGCACAACCGGGTTCCTCGGGTGCCATCGCGCCGTCCGACGAGCTGCGCACGCTCGTCACGTCCGCACGCGCGGCGGGCGGAGTGTCGGTGTGCATCACCGACCCCCTGGCGAGCACCTTGCTCGTTCCCGCGGGGCAACTCGGATTCGACATCGCCGTCGGAAGTGCACAGCGCTTCGGGGTGCCGATGGGTTTCGGCGGACCGCACGCCGCGTACATCGCAACGCGCGAGTCGTTCGCCCGTGCCCTACCGGGTCGACTCGTCGGCGTGAGCACCGACACGGCCGGCCGGCCCGCGCTGCGGCTCGCGTTGCAGACCCGCGAACAACACATCCGCCGCGAGAAGGCGACGTCGAACATCTGCACCGCTCAGGCGCTGCTCGCCAACGTTGCGGGCTTCTACGCCGTGTGGCACGGACCGGAGGGACTGCGACGCATTGCACGCCGCGTCGCCGGTCTCACCGCGGCCTTCACGTCGGTGGCACGGGCAGCGGGTCTCGAGGTCGCCAATTCCACCGCGTTCGACACCGTCACCGTGCGCGGCGTCGATGCGGAAGACGTACTGCGTCGCGCGCTCGCCGACGATCTTCTCCTTCGTCGCGTCGACGAGCGCACGGTCGGTCTCAGTTTCGACGAGACGTCGGGTCCGGACACGGTCGTGGCGGTGTGTCGTACTTTCGGCGCCACGACGGATCACGCCGCGATCGACGCACTCGCGGCGTCGATTCTCATTCCCGACGCCGACCTGCGTACCGACGACTTCCTCACCCAGTCGGTGTTCCACCGCCACCGCAGCGAAACAGAGATGTTGCGCTACCTGCGCCGGCTTGCCGACAAGGACCTCGCACTCGATCGCACAATGATTCCGCTCGGATCGTGCACGATGAAACTCAACGCGACGACCGAGATGATTCCCGTCACGTGGCCGTCGTTCGCCCGAGTGCATCCCCATGCGCCCGACGATGACGTGGCGGGCTACCGCATGCTCATCGACGAATTGTCGCGGTTCCTCTGCGACGTCACGGGCTACGACGCAGTGTCCCTGCAGCCGAATGCCGGGAGCCAGGGAGAGTTCGCCGGGTTGCTCGCCATTCGCGCGTACCACGACAGTCGGGGCGACACCGCACGCACGGTGTGTCTCATCCCGCAGAGTGCGCACGGTACGAACGCCGCAAGTGCGGTGATGGCGGGCATGGAGGTCGTCGTCGTGAAGTGCGACGACCGCGGCAACGTCGACGTCGACGACGTGAAGCGGCTGTGCGCCGACGTCGGCGACCGTCTTGCCGCACTCATGGTGACGTACCCGTCGACGCACGGCGTGTTCGAGAGCGCCATCGCCGACGTGTGCGGGATCGTCCACGACAACGGCGGACAGGTGTACGTCGACGGCGCGAACCTCAACGCGCTCGTCGGTCTCGTGCGTCCGGGGCACTTCGGCGCCGACGTCAGCCACCTCAACTTGCACAAAACGTTCTGCATCCCCCACGGCGGTGGCGGTCCGGGAGTCGGACCCGTCGCCGTGCGCGCACATCTCGCGCCGTTCCTCCCCGAGGATCCGCGCAATGGAGGTGCTGCACGCAGGGCGATCAGCGCCGCGAATCACGGCTCGGCGAGCATCCTCCCCATCTCGTGGACGTACATCCGCCTCATGGGTGGCGACGGTCTCGTACTCGCCACGATGCGGGCGATCCTCGCGGCGAATTACGTCGCGCATCGTCTCGCCGACCACTTTCCGACGTTGTACACCGGCGCGTCGGGTCTCGTCGCCCACGAGTGCATCCTCGACCTGCGGCCGCTGACGAAAACGACGGGAGTCACCGTCGAGGACGTGGCGAAGCGTCTCATGGATTACGGCTTTCACGCCCCGACGATTTCCTTCCCGGTTGCGGGCACCCTCATGGTCGAGCCGACGGAGAGCGAGTCGCTGCGCGAACTCGACCGCTTCTGCACCGCGATGATCGCGATCCGCGGCGAGATTGCCGCCATCGAAAGAGGAACCGTCGCAATCGACGATTCCCCGCTGCGACACGCGCCGCACACCGTCGAAGACGTCGTCGGCCCGTGGGATCGCGCCTACGACCGCAACGACGCGCTGTTCCCGCTTCCCGAGTTGCGCTCGCGGGGTTACTACCCTCCCGTATCGCGGATCGACGCGGCACACGGCGACCGCAACCTCGTCTGCTCGTGCGAACCCCTCGAAGCATTTGCCGAGTCCCGATACCGTTGAACCATGACCGATCGCTCGTCCGCCGAGCGCCTCGCGCACGACGCGCTCACCGCTCTCACCGATCTCGCCCAGGCACTGCGCACACTCGACGTCGTCGATCAGGGACGCCGCAAGACGGAACAAGCGCGCCACCAGGTCGAATCGCTCGTATCGACGTTGCGCAACGTCGGTGCAACGCTCGACAACCTGCACCAGTTGTCGATCCGCGTCACCGCCTTGCTCGATGAAATCGAGGAGCCCGTGAAGAAGCTCGCAGTCGTCGCCGATCAGCTCGGACCGATGCTCGCCATGCTCGGCATGAAGCCACCGGCGGCAACCCCGTCTGCCGCAACCCCGTCACCGTCAGCCCCGTCCGCGGCGGCGACTCCGCCGTCACCCGCGTCGACGGGGACGGGCACTACCGATTCTTCGGCGGGCTGACGAACGGCGTCGTCACGACGCGTCCCGCCAGCTCCTGACCGCGCACGACGACACGCACGTCGTCGCCGACGGCGACACTCCCCTCCCTGCACATCGCAAGGGCGATGCCGTGTCCGAGGACCGGTGAGAAATTTCCGCTCGTCACCACACCCACCCGGTCGTCATTCGCGCCGTCGTTCCTCACCACCACGTCGGCACCGTCACGCGGAGGACGACGACTCTCGGTGGCGATACCGACGAGCCGGCGCACGAGTCCGGCGTCGCGCTGTCGAACGAGGGCGTCGCGCTGTCGAACGAGGGCGTCGCGCCCGACGAAGTAGGGCTTGTTCCAGCCGACGACCCACCCCAGACCGGCTTCGAGCGGCGTGATGGTCGGCGAGATGTCGTGTCCGTGCAGTGGCAACGCAGCTTCGAGCCGCAGCGTGTCGCGGGCGCCCAAACCCGCAGGCACGACTCCCGCATCGGCAATTGCGGCAACGAACGACTCGGCAGCTGCGACGGGAAGCGCGATCTCGACACCGTCCTCGCCCGTGTAGCCCGTGCCCGCAACGACACAGGGAATACCGAGCACGTCGACGCGTTCGACGCGGAATCGGCCGACGGCTGCGGCCGGCGCGCTCACGGCAGCCAGTCGCTCCCTCGCCCGCGGCCCTTGCAGCGCGACGACCGCACGCTCGCCGGTGACGTCGCGACCGTCGAGGACGTCGAGAATGCGTCGGGTGTTCGACGCATTCGGCATGACGTGGAATTCCGATTCATCGAGCCACCAGATGATGACGTCGTCTTCGATGCCGCCGGCGTCGTTGCACATGTGGCTGTATTGCGCGCGGCCGGGTGCGATCTTTGCGAGATCGTTCGTCGCCGCACGCTGCAGCGAATCGAAAGCATCGTCACCGGTGACGAGGACCGTGCCGAGATGCGACACGTCGAACCAGACCGCGTCGTTGCGGCACGCGAGGTGCTCGGCGACGGTTCCCGAGGAATACGACAGCGGCATTTCCCAGCCGCCGAATTCGACCATCTTCGCCCCGAGCCGTCGATGCAGCGCATCGAGTGGCGACGTGCGCACGATGCGTCAGCGAACGGCGATGCGACGCGACGAACGTGCGTCGCGCTGTTCCGTGGTGGCGCGCATCCGCTCGACGCGCTTCAACTCGACGATCTGGTCGTCGAGTTCGGCCTTCACGTTCGACAACGGCAGAACGTTGAGCACACCCTGGCCGTTGCGCACGACGTCGGTGAGATGCTCGCCGTCGCAGAGGACGACCGATGCACCGCTGATGACGATGTGCGCGGCGGCGATGTCGGAGCTCACGTGACGTCGCAGGTAGTCGAACACCTGTCGCACCGCTTCGAGCTTGATTCCGGCATCGAGAAGGTTCTTGATGACCTTCAACTCGAGGAGATCCCGATACACGTACTCCCGTCGGCTGCCGCTGCCGGAGGCGTCGGTGGCCGACGGGCGTACGAGATCGGTCCTGGCCCAGTAGTCGAGCTGGCGATACGTGATTCCCACGATCGCCGCCGCCTGGGTGCCGCTGTACGTACGAGTCGACAGCGACGACATGGAACCAGCCCCCTCACTCCGCATGAGACTCCTCAGGATACGGGGACGATCCCGACTCCCACTCCGGTTCGCGCTCTTACCGCTCCTGGAAATCCTCGGGATTCACGTTCTCGAGGAATTGATGGAACTCGTCGAGGATCTCCTCTTCCTGCGCGGAATCGGCCTCCTCGATGACGACCCCGACCGCGTCGAGGAGATCGCGCCGGGCGAACATCGGGATCTCGGCACGCACGGCGATCGCCACTGCATCGGAGGGACGACAGGAAATGACGTGCTGCTGTCCGCCGAGAAGCACGTGCAGTTCGGCGAAGTACGTGTGCTCGCGCATCTCCGTGATGACGACCCTCGACACGTGCGCCCCGAGGTCTTCGAACACGTTGACGAGAAGGTCGTGCGTGAGGGGCCGCTCCGGCACGTGGCCCTCGCGCGCGTACTCGATCGAGCGCGCTTCGGGCATTCCGATGTAGATGCCCATGACACGGTGCGGATCGTCGATCTCGCGCAGGATCATCATCGGCGTGTCGGCGGGAACTTCGACTTTGAGTCCCTCGAGCTGCATTTGCACGTCCTGCGGTGCGCTCATGGCGTCAGCGTAGCAACGGCACCGAACGCCGCCGCCACCGAGCTACTCGTCGTGACCGTGCAGGCGGTTGCGCAGTATTCCCGTCCGCAGGCGACCGCCGACGTCGACGAGCGTGTCGATGAGCGACTGCGCCGCGCCATGTTTCGCCTCGCGGCGCACCTTCGGCGAGAGAAGTTGTTCGAACACGTCGAGCTCTCGTTCGGCGGCGAGGCGCCACCCCTTGAGATGACGCGCTTCGATGCCGAGGTTGATGAGCTCGACGGCCGCGCGCAGGACGTCGAGATCGCGCGGGTGGTAGAGCACGAGGTCACCCATCGTCATCGTCTTCACGATTCCGCTCGCCTCGATCGCCGCCATGAGTGACGCGTCGATTCCGAGCTGAGCCTGCACGTCGTCACGCGTGAGTCGACGCGCGACGGGATTCGTCGTCGACACCGGCTCGGACACGGCGGCGACGGCCGCACGTGCGGCCGGCCTGACGAAGGATCCCGTCGTGTCGATGTCGGCGGCACGCGCCGCGGGGTGCGACCGCGACGGCACGCGCAGACCGCGGGGCATGCTCGGATCGGAGGTGTCGTCGGGACGCAGCACCGATTCGCTCTCATCGTTTTCCAACCGGTCGCGAATGACCCGCAACGGCAGGTAGTTCTCGCGCTGCTCGCGCAACACGAACCGCAGCCGCTCGATCTCGGCGTCGGTGAACTTGCGGTATCCCGCCGCCGTGCGCTCGGGAGCGATCAGGCCCTGACTTTCGAGGAAGCGGATCTTCGAAATGGTGACGTCGGGAAACTCCTCGACGAGCATCGCAAGGACCTCACCGATCGAACGATACGCGGCACCCATTGCCGTCAGCCGAAGAATGCGACGAGGCGGTACTTGCCGATCTGTAGCTCGTCACCGTGCGCGAACGCAGCCTCGTCGACGCGCTTCTGGTTGAGGTACGTGCCGTTCAGCGAGCGCAGGTCGCGCACCAACCACGTGCCGCCGTTGCGGACGAGCACCGCGTGGCGCCGCGACACCGTGACGTCGTCGAGAACGATGTCGTTGTCGGGCACGCGACCCACCGACACTTCGTCGCCGCGCAACGCGAACCGGGATCCCATGTCGTCACCCTGCCGCACGACGAGCATCACCTCGCCGGGCGCGAGCTCGCTCGCGGCGACGACCGCATTGTCGGCACTGCCCAGAGCGTCCTGCAGGGCATCGGTCTTCGGGAGCACGATCGTGCGGTGCGTCGGCGAATCGAGCACCGTGCCGCAGGCCGAACAGAACACCGACTGCGGCGGATTGCGATGGCCGCAGGAGTTGCAGAACACGTACTCCATGGGCTCAGCCCCCTACCAGTGCCCGGTAACCGGCGGCGTCGAGAAGTTCGGGCAGCGGTCCGTCGCAGGTGATTTCGCAAATCCAGCCGTCACCGTACGGATCCTGGTTGAGGAGCTCGGGTCGCTCGGCGAGTGCCGCGTTCACCGCCGTGATGACCCCGCTCACCGGCGCGTAAATGTCGGACACGCTCTTCGTGCTCTCCACTTCGGTGAAGGAGGACTTCGCCGTGACGTTTGCACCGACGTCAGGAACGCCGACGAAGACGACGTCACCGAGGGCGTCCTGGGCATAGTCGGTGATTCCGAGACGGGCGACGTTGCCGGAGATGCGCACCCACTCGTGGTCCTCGGTGTAGCGGAGGTCGTCGGGAATGCGCATGACCACAACCGTAGTCTCAGCGTGTCGGCGAAAGTCGTTCCCGTTTCTGCGCGCGTCCGATGCGCAGGTTCGCCGCGATGACCGGGGCGTACGCAACGGCGGTGACGTAGGAAATGACGACCCCCGGCACCCCGATCGCCCATCCGGCATGCCGCGCGAACTCCGAACCGTTCGTGCCGCTCGCGCCGAGGAGCAGCAACGGAAACGCCCACATCATGGCGAAGGTGTAGTTCTTGCCCCATCGACTCACGGAGAAGCGCTTCATTCCCGCGGCCGTGGCGACGAGCAGAACGACGGCGATGACCGCCTCGCGGGCGATGACGACGACACCGAACCACCGGGGCACCGCACCGTCGACGATGATCGCGCCGACACCGACGATGAAGAGCAACCTGTCAACGGCCGGATCGAGCACCTCGCCGACGTCGGAACGCTGTCCGAGCCGGCGCGCGAGCCAACCATCGACCCAGTCGGTGGCGCCGAGGAACGCGAGCAGCCACGCCGCAGCCGCCCTGTCGTCACGGGAGAACAGCAGCCACAGGAAGAGCGGAAGACACGCAAGGCGCACCAACGTGACACCGTTCGGCACCGTGAGCCAGCGGCGTTGCGTCACGTCAGAACACTAACGTCGAGCCATGCCATCGCTGTTCACACGCATCATCGCCGGCGAACTGCCGGGACACTTCGCACTGAAGAACGATGATCTCGTCGTGTTCATGACGATCGCCCCGACGCGGCGCGGCCACGCACTCGTCGTTCCCCGCACCGAAATCGACCAGTGGATCGACGTTCCCACGGATCTGTCAGCGAAGTTGTTCGACACGGCGC
>JBIIDI010000143.1:0-3802 GCA_044238425.1 Ilumatobacteraceae bacterium | reverse complement strand
GAGCAGTTCGAGATCGTGACTGATCACCAGTAGCGCACCCTTGTAGTTGCGCAAGAAGTCGAGCATCCACGTCTTGGCGTCGATGTCGAGGTGGTTGGTCGGCTCGTCGAGCAGCAGCGTGTCGCTGCCGCCGTAGAGAATTCGCGCGAGCTCGACCCGCCGGCGCTCGCCACCCGACAACACGCCCAGCTGCAAATCGAGGCGATCGGCTTTCACACCGAGACCGGCGGCGATGGCCCGCGCCTCGCTGTTGGCGGCATACCCGCCCTTCATCTCGAAGGCTTCCTGGGCCTTGGTGAATCGCGCGATGTTGCGCTCGTCGGCGCGCTCTTCCATCGCAATGCGCAGCTTTTCGAGGCGGACGAGGTCCTCGTCGATCCCGCGCGCCGACAGAACGTGCGAGACGGCGGTACGGCCGTCGAATGCGCCCGCAATTCGCGGGTCTTGCGGCAGGTACCCGAATGCTCCCCCGCGGCTCACCGTGCCGGCCTTCGGCTCACTCGCGCCACCCAACACCTTGAACAAGCTCGTCTTTCCGGCACCGTTGCGACCGACGAGACCCACCTTGTCCCGCGGCACCACGGTGAAGCTCGCATCGTGCACCACCATGCGCGCGCCAACTTCGACGCTGAGATTGCGAACCTGGAGCACCTCTCAAGGCTCGCAGCCGAAACAGGTTGCGACAACGCGCACCACCGACACCGTTTGGGCGCGCATTGCACCCGGTAACGCTGCCGTCGCATCCGCATCACCCGCCCGCGGCACGCCTAACCTCGGACCGTGGCCGATGCATCGAGCGTGCTCACTGCTGCGGCCGTCGCCATCGCGGCACTCATGCTCGCCACCTGGGCGATCAGCCTCGTTCGTCGCGACGTGTCGATCGTCGACGTTGCCTGGCCGCTCGGTTTCGTGCTCGCCACATGGGCGGCGCGCTGGGTCGTCGGTGCAGGCGGCGCCGGAAACTGGACGCTGCTCGCAATGGTGACGATCTGGGGCCTGCGGTTGTCGCTTCATCTGCTGAGGCGCAATCTCGCCCAGGGCGAGGACTTCCGATATCGGGCAATGCGCGAACGCCACGGCGATGCGTTTGCCGTGCGCAGTCTCGTCACCGTCTTCGCCCTCCAGGGGGTTCTCCTCTTCGTCGTCGCGCTGCCGGTCACCCTCGGCCATCGCGACACCGCCGCCGGCCTGTCTACGTGGCTCGTGCTCGGCGTTCTCGTGTGGGGCGCCGGACTGTGGTGGGAAGCAGTTGCCGACGCTCAGCTCGCGGCGTTCCGGCGCGATCCACGCAACTCGGGCGGTGTGCTCGACACGGGTCTGTGGCAGTACACGCGTCACCCGAACTATTTCGGTGATGCGCTCGTGTGGTGGGGTCTGGCGATTGCGGGTGCGTCACAAGGAGCGGGAATGTGGGCGTTCGTGTCGGCGGCGATCATGACCGTTCTTCTCGTGCGCGTGTCGGGCGCGGCGATGCTCGATCGGCTGCTCGCCGAGCGCAAACCCGGTTATCGCGAGTACATGAACCGCACGAGCGGCTTCATTCCCCTGCCGCCCCGCCGAGGAGCGCGAACACGGACCGCACGTCGCCCCGCTGCACGCGCTGCTGGCGCACCGACCGACCCGGCTCGTACAGAACCACGTCGTCGGCCAATGCCGCAACGTCCGCAACGTCGTGAGTGACGAGCACCGTCGGAATCGCGAACTCATCGACCACCTCGCGAACGAGTGATCGCAGTACGACTCGGCTGTCGCGGTCGAGGGCGCTGAACGGCTCGTCGAGAACGAGCACGCGGGGGCGCCGCGCGAGTGCCCGAGCCAGGGCGACACGCTGCTCCTCCCCACCTGACAGGGTCGACGTATCGCTTGCTGCGAGATGGGCAGCTCCCACGCGCTGCAGCCACTGCATCGCGCGATCGTGACGATCCTCGCGTCCCTCGAGTGCCAACCGGACGTTGGCCAACGGCGAGAGGTGCGCGAGCAGCGCGGGAAACTGGGTGACCGCGGCAACGCGGCGCTTTTGCGTCGGTACGAAGAGGCCCCGCTCGACGTCGACCCACGTTTCGTCGCCGAGCGACACCGTTCCCGCCGTGGGACGACGCACGCCGGTGATCGCCGCCACGGTGAGGCTCTTGCCCGAACCGGACGGTCCGACGAGAGCCGTCACCCCTGGTGACGCACGGAATGACGCAGACACCGTGAATCGGGGCACCCGGGCGGTGATCTCCACTCGCAACTCGGTCATCGCGTCCGCCTCACCTGCAGTTGTGCGAGCAGGAGAAGGACGACGAGCGCAATCGCAGCAAGGACGAGCGAGCCTGTGCGTGCGGCACCGTCGTCACCGGCTTGCACCGCGTCGTACACCGCGACGGGCAGAGTCTGGCTGCGACCGGGGATGTTGCCCGCAACCATGACGGTGACGCCGAAATCCCCGAGTGCGCGGGCAAATCCGAGTGCGACACCGGCGAGGATGCCGCGCGAAGCAACCCGCAACGTCACGCGCAGCGCAACCGCTGTCTCGGGCAATCCGCAGATGCGCGCTGCTTCTTCGAGCCGCGGATCAACCTGGCGAATCGCCGCACGCGACGTGCGTACGACGAAGGGAAGAGCCGACACCGTTGCAGCAATCGTCGCACCCGTCACCGTGAAGACGATCGGCGCCCCGAATACCGCTTCCCAGGCCTGTCCCACGGGTCCCCGCGATCCGAGAAGGGTGAGCAGGTAGTAGCCGAGCACCGTCGGCGGAAGCACGATCGGCACCGTGATGATCGCCTCGATGACGCTCGCCCACCGCGACCGCATCTTTGCCAGGGCGTACGCAACCGCCACTCCGACGACCGCGGCGAACGCCGTTGCGACGAAGGTGACGCGCAGGGATATCCACAACGGTGACCAGTCCGACACGACGCTCACCCACCCCCTGCGACCGCGTCGACGGAGGCATCGTCGGTGACGAAGCCGTAGCGCGCGAGCAGCCCACGCACCGATTCGCTGCGCAAAGCATCGACGAACGCAACGGCGCGATCCAGGTTGTTGCCCTTCAGTGCGACAGCGGCTTGGCGAAGCGGATCGTGCAGTGCCGGGTCGACGACGAGATGCGGTTCGTCGATGACGAGACTTCGCGCCACGATTCCCACGTCCACCTCACCCGATTCGACGATACGCACCGCGTCGGCGACGTTGTCGGCGTACACGATCCGTGGTTCGACCTCGCTCCACACGCCGAGCCTCTCCAGCATCTGACGCGCGGCTGCACCGTACGGAGCATGGCGCGGCTGGGCGATGACGATACGTTCGGCCGTCACGACCGCCTGCTCCGGCGATACGAGATCGCGATCGTCCGACGCGACAACGGCGAGTCCACCGACCGCGTACAGAGTCGGCTCCGACGACACGGTCCGACCCGATGCGATGACCTCGTCGACGAAGTCGACGTTGGCCGACACGTACACGTCGTACGGTGCACCGTTGAGGATCTGCTCGCGCAGCATTCCCGAAGAGCCGAACACGAACGACACCTCGCCCACCGGTGTTTCGCGCAGCGTCCCGGCCAGTTCACCGAAGGCGTCCCGCAGGTCGCTCGCCGCGGCGACGACGAGAGGTCCGTCGGCTGCAGCATTGCCGGCCGAATCGCCGGTCGGCGCGTCGGACCTGCCACACGCCGCAACGGCGACGACGCACACCAGTGCGATGAGGATGCGCATGACCAGCCGTACGGCCCTCACAATGGAGCGGACGACGGGATTCGAACCCGCGACCCTCACCTTGGCAAGGTGATGCTCTACCAACTGAGCCACGTCCGCGT
>JBIIDI010000038.1:0-13504 GCA_044238425.1 Ilumatobacteraceae bacterium | reverse complement strand
TGTCGGTGATCGTCACGACTTCGGCCGTGCCCGCGTTGTTCACGAGCACGTCGATGCGCCCGTGTTTCGACGCGACGTTCTGCAGCGATGCAACGAGCAGTGAATGGTCGGTGACGTCGAGTACGACCGGCTCGAAGCGCTCTCCGAGGGATGTGCGCATGCCGCGCAACGCCACGTCGGAGCGGGCGATGCCGACGACGGTGTCGCCGCGCGCGACGAGCTCCTCGCACACGGCCGCGCCGATGCCCGATGACGCCCCGGTGACGACGGCGATCATCGACGGTGTCGCCTAGGCGCCGTCGCCGGTCTCATAGAACGAGTGTTCCACGCCGACTCGACGCTCGCGGCGATGCGCGTAAATCGCGGCGCCGACGGAAACCACGGCGATCGCGACGAGCACGGTGGCCGTCACCGACGCGTCGACGTCGTTGCCGCGCATGAGCGTGCGCGCATTCGTCAGTACGACGACTCCGCCGATGAGGGCACCGAATGGCGCGTGCGGCAGCCGTCCGGCGAGGAATGCGGCGAACGGTGCCATGAGTACGCCGCCGAGGAGCAGTCCGGCGACGACTTCCCAATCGACTCCGGTCGTCGCTGCACCGACGAGAAAACCCGCACTCGCGGCAACGGCGACGAAGAACTCCGCCGCACTCACCGTGCCGATGACCGTGCGCGGATGGGAATTCGTCATGGTGAGCAGGGTGGGAGTCGTGATCGGACCCCAACCCCCACCACCCGATGCATCGACGAATCCCGCGACTGCGCCGAGAGGAACGAGGGCCGCGGACCGAGGGCGGCGCGCGACCGCACCGATCGCGCGCACACCGAGTCCGAATCGCAGCAGAAGGACGATGCCGAGGACGATGAGGAGCGCCGACATCCACGTGCGGGCACCTTCGAGGGAGAATCGCGTAAGTATCGTCGCGCCGACGAACGCTCCGACGGCACCGGGTGCGCCGATGCGAAGAGCGATACCCCAGTCGACGTTGCGGGCACGCCAGTGAGAAGCCCCTGATGCGAACGTCGTGCCAAGTTCGGCGAAGTGAACGGCCGCCGACGCGGCGACGGGGGTCGAGCCGACGGCAACGAGCAAGCTGCTCGACGTGACGCCGAATGCCATGCCGAGCGTGCCGTCGATGAGTTGTGCGATCGCTCCGATGAGCAGAAAGACGACGATCGCCACGACCGTTCACGGTAATCTCGGTGCGACAGGGAGGGCGACATGCACGCTGAACAACGGGAACGAATGCGCACGGGCAAGGGTTTCATCGCCGCGCTCGACCAGAGCGGCGGCAGTACGCCGAAGGCGTTGAAGCTGTACGGCATCGCCGACGGCTCGTGGAAGTCCGACGAGGAAATGTTCGACCTCATTCATGCGATGCGCACGCGGATGATGACGAGCTCGGCGTTCGACGGTTGTCGTGTGCTCGGAGCGATCCTGTTCGAGGGCACCATGGACCGCACCGTCGAGGGCCTCGGTAGCGCCGAGTACCTGTGGACGAAGAAGAACGTCGTGCCGTTCCTGAAGGTCGACCAAGGTCTCGCCGACGAAGCGAACGGCGTCCAGATGATGAAGCCCCTTACCAAACTCGACGGCTTGCTCGACCGCGCGGTACGGAACGGAATCTTCGGCACGAAGATGCGCTCGGTCATTGCGCACGCGAACCCGACAGGTATCAAGAGCGTCGTCGCCCAGCAGTTCGAGGTCGGTCGGACGATTCTCGCCAAGGGTCTCGTGCCGATCATCGAGCCGGAGGTCGACATCAAGAGTCCGACCAAAGCCGAAGCGGAGAAGATGCTGCGTGACGAGCTTCTCGCCGAGCTTGATCGCCAGCCGGCGTCGCAGCCGGTCATGCTCAAGCTCACGCTGCCGACGGAAGCAAACTTCTACACGAAACTCGTCGCACATCCGAGCGTTCTGCGTGTCGTTGCACTGTCGGGCGGTTACTCGCGCGAAGAATCGAACCGGATGCTCGCAGCGAACAACGGTGTCATCGCGAGCTTCTCGCGCGCGCTCACTGAGGGCCTGTCGGCGCAGCAGTCTGATGCCGACTTCGATCGCACGCTCGATGCCACGATCGAGGGCATCTATCAGGCGTCGTTGACGTAAGTGCCCGGAGCCGTCGGCGTGGTGACGAGCGCTCGGCTCGACGATTCGGGACTCACGCTTCACCGCTCGCCGGGGGTGTGTCTCGCCGGGGCGTGTCGCCGAGAGCTGCGAATTGAGCGCAGCGAAATCACTGCGGTACGAGTGGCAACCGCACGCGAGGTGAGTCGCGGCCTGTTCATTCGCGTCATCGGCACGTATCTGTGGCCGACGATCGCCATGGGGTGGTTCACCCGCCGCAAGATGCGCAAGCGATGGGCGTGGGTGTGGCTCGTGCCGAATCGAGAGATCGTCGTCGTTGAGACGACCCGTGGCCGTCCGTCGCTCGTTGCAGTGCCGCGATCGTGGTTCGAGCCGGAGGGCTTCACCCCACCCGGCGCGTGACGAGCGCGATGCACAGTCCGGCGATCATTGCCGGGCCGTACGGCAGTCGCGATGTGCGATTCCGCGTTGCGTAGAGCACGGCCGCTGATGCGACGGCGCCGACGGCGGCGGTCGCCAGCCATGCGTAGACGGCGAGCAGCGGGGCAAACCAACCGGCAACCGCTCCGGTGAGTGCCGCAAAGTGGAAGTCACCGCGACCGAGCGAACCTCGTCCGACGATGCGAATCAACGCTGCGATCGTCATCATCACCGCCATGCCGATCGCCGGCGCCAGGGGTGTCGCCGATGCTTCGTGCGGTGATGCAGTGAGCAGCGGGGCCGCGACGGCGACCGTGCCGTACGTAATCGCGAGCGGCAGACGGCGAACCGTGATGTCAATCGCCCCGAGAAGTCCGACGGGGAGGATGGTGAGCGCGAGGCCGACGACCGCCACCGGATTCGGCTGAGCACGCGCAGCGGCCATCGCAAGGCAGCACGCATACGCGCACGACACGACGAACGCCCATGCTGCGATGCGTTGCGCCACGCATACCGACGCATCCTTGCTCTCCGTCACCCGAGCGACTGCAGCGTCCGAATGAGGGCCGGGCCGACGACGACGATCATCAACGCCGGCAGGATGCACAGCACCGTCGGGAAAACCATTTTCATCGCCAATTTCGCCGATCGTTCCTCGACGTCCTGTCGTCTTCGTCGTCTCGCCGTCGACGCCTGCTGGCGCAGCACCGTCGCCAACGGGGCCCCGATGCGCTGATTCTGGCGGATGGCGGCAACGAACAGTTGCATTCCCGATGTCGGCGTGCGGTCGAGCAATTCCTTCAGTGCGAGGTCACGCGAGATTCCCAAAGCGATCCGGTCGAGCGCCACGCGGAACTCGTCGGCGAGCGCGGAGTGATGGCGCTGCGAGTAGACGTTCATCGCCGATTCGAGGGTGAGCCCCGCTTCGACGCTCATCACCATTTCACCAAGCGCGTCAGTCAATTCCCGGTCGACCGCCGAGCGACGCGCAGCCTCGCGCCGTCGGGCGAAGACGAGTGGCAGCTGCCATGCGCCGAGAAAGAGTGCTGCAGCGAGCGAGATGCCGACGATGTCGACCCTCCACCAGACGACGAGTGCCGCGAGCACCGCCGCGGCGGAAACGGCAACCATTCGCTGAACGACGAGTCTGTGGAGTTCCGCTTCCGTGCCGAGCACAGTGCCGGTTGCCGTGATCAATGCGCTGCGGCGACGGCCGGAGATCGTTGCCCGTGGTTCGCTCGTGCGTCGGATCCACAGGCGACCCGATTGATGGGTGAGCAGTCCCGCGGCCGATGCAAAGAGCAGCGATCGAAGCAGTTGCATCAGACGGCGACCTCCGGCGTGGCGAGTCGTCGCAGCCAGCGCCAGCCGACGAGGGCGAGCACCACGCCTGCGGCCGACATCTGTCGACCAAACGGATCCGTGAGCAGAGGTGCGGCGTAACCGGGATTGAGAATCGATACGACGACGAGCACGATCGGTGGAAGCGCGAGCAGCACTCGCGCACTCAGTCTGTTGTCGGCGGTGAGCGTGCGGATGTCTCGTTGCAGCCGATCCTCTTCTTCGATGGTCGTATGCACGGCTTCGAGAATCTCGACGAGCGATCCACCGTGCCGAGCCTGGAGCCCGATTGCCGATGCCACGACGGCGAGGTGACGACTGCCCTGCCGACGCGCAGCTTGCTCAAGTGCATCGCCGAGCGGGGTGCCGAGGCGGGATTCCTCGACGGCATCAACGAAGATCGAGCGCAACGGCTCGGCGAGCGAGTCGCTCACTTCCGCGAGCGCGGAGCCGACGTTGCGTCCGATGCGCAGGTGACCGACGATCAGCTCGAGGGCGGGCGCAAGTTGTGACGAAAGAAGCAACGCTCGACGTCGTTCGCGGCGCGCCTGCAACGGTCGGGGTCTGCGCAATCGGAATGGTGCGGTGGGTTCCCGCGGTTCCAGCAAGCCGGCCATCTCGCGCATGCGGCGAGAAGCGCGTCGATCCGCGAGCAACGTCCGGACCTGCACCGTTCCGAGAGCCGCCGCGGCACCAAAGGCGAGGGACGCAGTGAGTGTCATTGCGGGGCAACCACGTTGCGTGAGCCGAGTCGGGCCGAGCACAGTCCCGTCGAAACGAGCGGAGCCGGATCGCCGTGATCGGTGAGTGACACCGGCGAGCGGGTGAAGAGATCGGCCGTGGAGATGAGGTCGCCCTCCATGCCGACGACCTCGGTGATGCGCGAGACGAGACGCCGTCCGAGCGGGTCGCGCACCAAGTGGACGATGACGTCGATCGAGTGCGACACCTGCTCGCGAACCGCCCGCAACGGAAGTTCCGTGCCCCCGAGGAGGACCATGGTCTCGAGTCGGCGCAGCGCGTCGCGGGGGGAATTCGCATGAACCGTCGACAGCGAACCCTCGTGTCCGGTGTTCATTGCCTGGAGCATGTCGATCGTCTCGGTTCCGCGCACCTCGCCGACGATGATCCGGTCGGGTCGCATGCGCAGGGCGTTGCGCACGAGGTCGCGTACGACGATCTCGCCCCGGCCCTCGGCGTTCGGAGGGCGCGTCTCCAATCGAACGAGGTTGTGCATGTGGGGCGTGAGTTCCACTGCATCCTCGATCGTCACGACACGCTCGTCGGCTCCGATGAAGTCCGAAAGCACGTTGAGCAGGGTCGTCTTTCCGGTGCCGGTTCCGCCCGACACGAGAATGTTCAACTTCCCGCGCACCGCGCGCCGCAGGAAGTCGGCGGAATCCGGCGACAACGAGTGGCGGGTGACGAGATCGTCGATGGTGAAGCCGGAGGCGTGGAATTTGCGAATCGTCACCGCCGGTCCGTCAACGGCGAGCGGTGGGAGCACGACGTTGAGGCGCGACCCGTCGGACAGCCGCGCATCGACCATCGGTGATGCCTGGTCGACGCGCCGTCCGGAGGTACGCAGCAAACGATCGATGACCCGACGGACGTGGTCGTCGTCGTCAAAGGTGCGGTCCGTTTTCGTGATCGTGCCCGATCTCTCGACGTAGACAGTGCCGGTGCCGTTCACCATCACCTCGGAAACGGTTGGATCATCGATGAGATCCTGGATCGGTCCGAAGCCGAGGATGTCGTCGATCACCGCGCCACGAAGGAAGCGTTCGTCCGCCTCGGGGACTGTATCGTGCTCGCGGAACAGACGGATCATTTCTGCTTCTGCCATCGTGCGCAGTCGCTCGTCGGACATGCTCGTGCGATCGGGGAGTGACGACAGGTACGCGCGAACGTCGGTGGTGAGGTTCCGGAAGTCGCCGCGCAAGCGCTGCCAGGTCTCCTCCTTCGTTTCGACTGCAGCCTCGGGATCGGGATGCACGCCCTCGCTGCGCAGGACCCGTGCACGCAGACTCATGAGCCGTCAGCTGCAATGGTGTACGACGAGCCCAGGATGACGTTCGCGAGCGCTCGAATTTCCGTCGCGACGCGGGAACGTGGGCGCGAGTCGAATACGGACGCCCCCAAGTTCATCGCCGCACCGACCCGCGGACTTTCGGGGATTGCGGCAACTGCTCGTCGACCGAGACGGTCCTCAACGTCGCCGAGACGAAGGCCCGTGCGCGATCCGGCACGGTTGATGACGAGGTGCACGCGTCGTGGTTCGATACGCAGCACGGTTATGGTGTCGAGCAACTTGCGCGCCGCCTGCACGGAGGAAACGTCGGTCGTCGTTGCGACGACGACGTGCGACGCCGATTCGAGCGCATCGATCGTGTGATCGCTCATTCCGGGGCCGCAGTCGATGACGACGGGGCGACCGAGGGAACGCAGCCGCGCTTGGATGACCGAGACGTCGGCGGATGTCACCGCATCGGCGGCAATGTGCGAATCCGGGCCGCACAAGACGGCGAGACGATCATTGAAGATGGTGAGCATGCCGTCGATGTCCGCGGACGGCTCCTCGTGAAGTCGACGCACGATGTCGTGCAGACGATGCGTGGGGCGCAGTCCGAGCGCCAGTTCGACGTCGGCTGAATAGGTGTTGAAGTCGGCAAGCAATGTCGGCGTCGTGACCGACATCGCGTACGCGAGGTTCGCCGCTATTGCGGTTTTGCCCACTCCGCCCTTCGTCGATACGACGCTGGCAACGACGGGGTCCTGATGGCGACCGGCGGTCACTGTCCGACCAGCCACAGAGTTTCATCATGGGCGGCACGCAACACATCAGCGAGCGATTCACGGCGCACGGCGATGGTGAGAATCGATTCCGTCGACGGTTCGACGGTGTCGATTGGGGGAGAGTCGAGCACGACGACACCTCGCGAGACGATTTCGGCTCCGGCGTCGGTGAGTCGGTAGACGTCGAGATTCGTCCCGACGACGCGCACGGCTCCCGTCCAGTTCTGCGCGGACAAGCGCACCGAGGTGACTACGTACTCGGGACCCACGGCGGCGACACGATTCTTCGCGAAGGACAGCTCGGTGATCTGTTGCCCGGCGGCGTGGGCAACAGCGAGGACTCCGGAGTCGAGTTGTTCGGTTGATGTGAACGCTCCGTCAACGACGGCGTTCGGGGGCAACTCACGTTCGCTCACCCATCTGCTCACGTCGCTGGCACTCGTGCCGGCAGGCAGCGCCTTAGTGAGGACGAGTACGGACGTGGCCGCTTCCGCGTCGGCGGCCGAATCGGTGTTCGGCAACAGCGTCCACGACCCCGCAGCAACCAGCCCGAAAGCGAGCGCCACGGGAATGAACTTGGAGATCCGTCGTGTGATGGTCATGAACAGTGTCCTTTGTTGTCGTAGGCGCAAATCGCCCAAGTGGTGAGACCGAAATCGCTCCCGGTACCCGCGGATGCGGTGGCGCGGTCAACGATGCCGGTTTCGAATCGAACGGTGAGCGAGCGCGCGGCGGCGGCTCCCATCAACTTGGCGTCGATGAGCACTGCCCGGGTGAAGCCGGAGATGCGGAACGTTGCCGCACTGCCCCTTCCTTCGGCCAGGTCGTACAGGGCAATGAGCACGCTCTTGCCGAACATCGACGCGATACCGATCGAGTTGCTCACACCACCCGGATTGCCGAGGATGAGGTCACCAATCTCGACGGCACCGTCGTAACCGTGTTGCACCCACTGCACCGCATCGGCCGTTGAATTGCTGCCGCCGTTGAAGTCGAGAACTCCCCAGTTGCCGTTCACGCTCGTTCCGCAATGAGCCGGGTTGCTTTGCATCGAGATCGTGTAGTTGGTCGCCAGGGTGAAGCCGGAGCTCTTCCACGCGAGCAGCGACGGGTGCCTGTCGCACAGGGCCACCGGCCACACGCCGATGAGTGCACCGGGTGACCCGATGCGCACGGTCGTACTTGCGGCAATGCGCGCACTCGATCGCCCGAGCAGATCGACGAAGGTCAGCGGAGCTGCGTCGACGGCAGCAACGGTCAGCGTGCCGTTCCGGTTCGTCCCGGAAGTCGTGCAGTCGACCGAATCGGGTGATGCCCCGTCGCGGCCGAGGTAGTCGCGCACACTCGACGGGCACACCGACCCTGTGCGGATCCATGCGGATGCTGCCGAGGCGGCCGTCACTTCGACGGCGTTCTGCAGATTGGTGCGCTCTGCCCAGACTCTGCCCGAATCAACGACGATTGCGAGTCCGACAACGAGTGGAATCAGGGCGATTGCAGTGAGGGCAACGATCGAACCGTCGTCGCGGGTGCGGGCGTAGCGCGTCGCCATGCGAGCCTCGGTGGTCACTGCGGGCATACGAACGAAGACGAGGCATCGAGTGCGAGTTCGCGGGATCCGATGAACGGAATCTCGAGGCTCTGTCGTGCGACGAGGTGTACTCGCAGTGCACCGGTAGTGCACGTCTCGACGATGGCGCAGGTGAGCGTTCCGACGTCGTTGCCACCGAGGGCCGTCTCGGCCGTCGAGCAGGCGTCGGCAGGGCTCACGGAACCTGCTCGCGCTGCGTCGCGGGCTGCCGACTGCAGGCGGAGTTGGTCGAAGTACAGGGAGGCCAGGGTGATCATCGCAAAAAAGAGAAGGAGGAGAACCGGTACGACGACCGCGAATTCGGCCGCGGCCGAACCGCGATCGTCCGGCCCCCGACGCGGGGCATCGGGAGCCGGACGACCATCGTTCACGGCAGGACTGCGTCGAAGATGTCCGTGATCCGACCACCGAGTGCAGTGGCTGCAATCGCCACGACGGCCACGACTCCGGCGAGCAGCACGCCGTATTCGGCGCTCACTGCTCCTTCGTCATCATGTCGTCGGCTTTGCACCGCGGTGACCAGTTTGATGGCCATTGTCTTCATGGTGTTTCCTCCGTGTTGGGCGATCGGTTGATCGCGACGGAGTGTCTATGCGTGAATCATCGGCGATGCGTCGAAAACCTGTCGATTCGGTACGCGGGTACCCGTGATCGGTATGCCTTTACGCGTCCGGAAATGGTGGGACCGACGCCGCGTCCATCGAAGGACGTGATGATTTGGAGCGGGTGACGGGAATCGAACCCGCATAGCCAGCTTGGAAGGCTGGAACTCTAGCCATTGAGCTACACCCGCAAGGACGCTCATGCTAGCGATGAATCAGGTTTGCAGGCTCTTCACCTGCAAGAACTCCTCGAATCCGTACGGTCCCATCTCGCGGCCGACGCCCGACTGTTTGTAGCCGCCGAACGGCGCATTCGGATTGAAGCCTCCGCCGTTGATCTCGATTTGTCCGGCGCGAATGCGTGACGCGATCGACCGCGCTCGTTCGGGAGTTGCCGCCCAGACGCCGCCGGCGAGTCCGTAGACGGTGTCGTTGGCGATGCGCACGGCGTCGTCTTCGCCGTCGTAGGGCATGATGCACAACACCGGACCAAAGATTTCCTCGCGGGCGATCGTCATCTCGGGAGTTACCTCGCTGAACACGGTGGGTTGCACGTAGTAGCCGCTCGTGAGACCGGCGGGAACGTCGGGTCCGCCGACGAGCAACTTTGCGCCCTCGTCGATACCGGTGCGGATGAACCCGCGCACGCGATCCTGCTGTGCCGCGGATGCGAGCGGACCGAGTTGAGTCTCGGGTGCGAACGGATCACCCACGGTCATCTTGGCGGCGCTCGCTGCGGCGATGGTTTCGGCTTCGCCGAGGCGCGAACGCGGGACGAGCATTCGCGTGAGAGCCGAGCAGGTTTGTCCGCTGTTGAGGAACGCCTTTCCGACCCCGGAGCTCACCGCCTTGGCGAACGTCTCGGCGTCGAGGTCGTCGCAGATGACGTTCGGTGACTTGCCGCCGAGTTCGAGTGCAACCTTCTTCATCGTTTCCGTGGCGACCGCGGCGACGCGCTTGCCGGCGCGGGTCGATCCGGTGAACGACACCATGTCGACGAGCGGATGCGCGGCGAGTGCTTCACCGACGACGGGTCCCGTTCCCGTCACGAGGTTGAAGACGCCCCGTGGCAGGCCGACTGCATTGACGACCTCGGCGAGGATGAACGCGTCGAGTGGCGCCACTTCACTCGGCTTCAGCACGACGCAACAGCCGGCGGCGAGGGCGTACGCCACTTTGCCCGCAATTTGGTGCAGCGGATAGTTCCACGGCGTGATGCACACGACCACACCGATCGGTTCGCGCACGACGACGGAGTTGCCGATGGTGCGCTCGTATTCGAACGACGTCGCGATGGTTGCCGCCTGGCGGAACGAGTTGACGGGCAGACCGACCTGGATGAGCTGGCTGAGAATACGACTCATCCCGGTCTCGCGCGACATGACGTCGGCAAGTTCGTCGGTGCGCGCGGTGAGACCGTCGGCGATCTGTGTCAACCATTCAGCACGCCGCTCCGGCGCAAGTGTGGACCACGCAGGGAATGCGGCGGCAGCCGCCCGCACGGCTGCGTCGACGTCCTCGGTGTTGCACGCGGGAATTCGCGCCAGGACGCTGGCATCCGTGGAGTCGAACACGTCGAGTGTGGCCGTGCCGTGCGGGGTGGTCCACGTGCCGTCGATGTATACGGTGTCGCGAGTGATCATGGCGTCACCCTAATTCGGCGTGACATTCGCCAAATCGGGGCGCCGACGCGATCCGACGCCTAGCGTGGACCGTATGAGTGACGCCATTTTGGACGTCGACCTGCTGGCCTTCGAACGCGGCGATGCGGCCCGCAAACGGGCGATCGTCGACGGTGTCATGCGCAGTCTGGCGACGGGATTCGTCTATTCGTCCCACGATCTCTCCGAAAACATGCTCGACACGACGTACGGCATGTTGCAGGAGTTCTTCAACAAGACGACGGAGGAGAAGCGGCGGTTCGTCGCCGCCGGCGCCAACGGTCAAACCGGGTACACGGGCGTGCTCGTCGAAACTGCCGAGTCGAGCGACAAGCCCGACTGGAAGGAAATGCTCAACTGGGGTCGCGAACTGCCGGCGGGCCACCCGATGAAGAGGAAGTATCCGCAGGCGTACCCCGATCAGGTGCTCCCCGAGGCGGCGGTACCGGGCATCACGAAGGTGCTCGACGAATTCCACGATGCGATGTACGACCTGCAGAAGCGCTTCCTGCGAATCATTGCGGTGGGTCTCGGGTGTCACGAGAGTTTCTTCGACGCGATGGTGCAGGACGGTTGCACGCTCAACCGGGCCATTCGTTACCCGAGCATGAAGAATGCCCCGGCCGGCGGTCACGTGTGGGCTGCGGCGCACGGTGACATCAACCTCATCACCGCACTGCCACGTGCCACGGCAAAGGGTCTGCAAGTCGAGCATGAAGGACGATGGATCGACGCCGTTCCGCCGGCGGGCCACGTCATCTTGAACACCGGCATCATGCTCGAGCGTCTCACCAACGGAGTCATTCCCGTCGGCTGGCACCGTGTCGTCGCCGATCCCGACTTCGCCGGCGAGCGGTACAGCATCGTGCAGTTCCTGCACCCGACGCCGGCGACGATTCTCGCACCGCTTCCGACGTGCGTGACGGAGAAGAATCCGTTGCGTTTCACGACGATGTCGGCGGCCGACGCGCTCGATGAAGTGATCTACCGGATCAACCTCGTCGAAGACGGCCGTCGGGTGTAGCGCCGCGTGCGCATCGGCATCCTCACCGGTGGCGGTGATTGTCCGGGTCTCAATGCCGTCATCCGCGCCGTCGTGCGCAAAGCCCACGGTGTCCTCGGCCACGAAGTGATCGGCTTCTACGACGCCTGGGACGGACTTCTCGAGCGGCGCTACGAGATGCTCGACGTTTCCTCGGTACGCGGAATCCTGCCGCGCGGTGGAACCATTCTCGGCACGCGTCGGGGAAGTCCGCTCGACCATGCCGACGGAGTCGAGCGCACGCGTACGGCGATCGACACACTCAATCTCGATGCTCTCATCGTCGTCGGCGGAAACGGTTCGCTGACTGTCGGTTCGATCCTCGCCGACGACCACGGCCTGCCGATCGTCGGCGTCCCGAAAACGATCGACAACGACGTCGTCGGAACCGACGTCACCTTCGGATTCCACACGGCGGTGCAGATCGCCACCGACGCGATCGATCGGCTGCACACCACGGCCGAGAGCCACGACCGCGTGATGATCGTCGAGGTGATGGGTCGCGATGCCGGCTGGATCGCACTGCATGCGGGGATCGCCGGTGGTGCAACGGCGATCGTCGTGCCGGAGGTTCCGTTCGACGTCGCCGACGTCGCGGCCACGGTTGCACAGCGACACCATCGCGGTCGTTACGCATCGGTGCTCGTCGTTGCCGAAGGGGCCAAGCCGCGGGCGGGAACGATGACGATGCCCGAGGTGCCGCGCGATTCACTCGGCCGCGAGGTGTACGGCAACGTCGCGCATTCCGTTGCGTACGCGATGGCGCCCGAGATCGCGCGACTCACCGGTTACGAAGCGCGCGTCGTGCAACTGGGACACGTGCAACGTGGTGGCACACCCACCGCCTACGACCGGATTCTTTCGACCCGGTTCGGGTTGGCGGCGGTCGACGCGGTGATCGATCGTGCATGGGGCGACATGGTCGTGCTGCGGTCGGGGCGCATCGAGCGTGCGCGCATGGCACTGACACGAAGTCAATCGCGCACGATCGATCTCGAGTTGTTCAGCGACGTTGCGTCGACGTTTTTCGGCTGACGCGGCAACGACTCAGTTCGGAGGACCGAACTGACGGTCGCCCGCGTCGCCGAGACCGGGGACGATGAAGGCGTTCTCGTTGAGGTGGCTGTCGACCGACGCGGTGACGATGTGCAAGTTGAGGCCCGTCGACTCGAGATGACGGATGCCCTCGGGCGCGGCGAGCACGCAGGCAACGATGATCGTGCCCGCTGCGCCGCGTGACGCGAGCAACGAGCAGCCGTGGGCGAGCGATCCGCCCGTCGCGAGCATCGGGTCGAGAACGATGCACGTGCGACCACCGAGATTCGACGGCAGCTTCGCGACGTACTCGCTCGGTTCGTGGGTGTGTTCGTCGCGCTGCACGCCGACGACGGCGATGTCCGCATCGGGCAGCAGCTCCATCGCCGCAGGCAACATGCCAAGTCCGGCGCGCAGGATCGGCACGAGTACCGGCCGACTCGACAGTACGGCACCCTTCGTCGTGGCGAGAGGTGTGGTCACCTCGCAGTCGCGCACGGGAACGTGCTTCGTCGCCTCGGCGACGACGACGAGCGACAGCCGACGCATTTCCGCGCGGAACATCTGGTTCGACGTCCCCTGGTCGCGCAAATGAGTGAGTGCCTCCTGGGCAACGGGATGCGAAACGACGGTGACGGTGACGGGCATGACTCCATGATGGCCGATGGCCGAGACGGCCTCCGAACTAGCCTCGGCGCGTGTCGGGTGACGTGGCCATCGAAACGGTGCGCGACCGGCTGGGAGCCGAGCTCGTCGGCATGCTCTTCGACGACGTATGGGGCGTGAAGAACATGGTGCCGACCGAACTCATCATCGCCGTCACCCACACGGGGGGATATGCCTCGTTGGCGCGAGTCGACGGGGTGATCGTCGGGGCCGCGTTCGGTTTCTTCGCCCACGTTCATGGCGGTCGGGCCTCGCTCCACT
>JBIIDI010000001.1:0-42156 GCA_044238425.1 Ilumatobacteraceae bacterium | reverse complement strand
TCGACACGGTCATCGATCGACACGGCAATAGATCGTCACGGCCGCGACATCGCGGCGCCGCGCACGCTTCCGAGGGCCCACGGCACACCGACGAGTAGCGTCAACGCGCTCATGGAGCGTTTCGGACTCGTCGGCCTGCCGAATGCGGGAAAGTCGTCCCTGTACAACGCCCTCACCGGGTCGAATGCGCTCGCTGCCCCCTATCCCTTTGCGACGAAGGACCCGAACATCGGCGTCGCCCGTGTGCCCGACCCGCGGCTCGATGCGCTTGCGGCCATGTCGGGCAGCGCGAAGGTCGTTCCCGCAACGGTCGAAGTCGTCGACATCGGCGGACTCGTCGAGGGTGCGAGCAAGGGAGAAGGTCTCGGCAACAAGTTCCTCGCCAACATTCGCGAGGTCGATGCCATCGTGTTCGTGCTGCGCGCGTTCGTCAACGACGACATTCCCGGACCGAGCGATCCGCTCGAGCACCTGCGAGTCGTCGAGCTCGAACTCGCCCTCGCCGACCTCGAAACCGTCGAGACGCGCCTCGGGCGCCTGCAAAAAGCTGCGCGCATGGACAAGTCGGTTGGCGACGAAGTTGCCGCCCTCGAGCGCGCCCTCGCCCAATTGTCCGAGGGTCGTCCGCTGTACCGCGCCGGGTTGTCGGAAGCGGATCGCGAGTTGCTCGCCCCGCACTTCCTGCTCACCTCGCGTCGCGTGCTCGCCGTCGTCAACGTCGCCGAAGACGCACTCGACACGATTCCCGCCCAGGTCGCCCGCGTCGCGGCCGAACTCGCGCCACCCGGTTCGGCAAGTGAGCATGAAGTTGAAGTGCTCGGCATGAGCATCCAGATCGAAGCCGAGGCGGCGCAGCTCACGGGTACCGACCGCACGGAAATGCTCGAGGCACTCGGCCTGGGTGAGGGCGCATTGCCGCGCATGATTCGCAGTGCGTACCACCTGCTCGGCCTGCGCACGTTCTTCACGACCGGCGAGAAGGAATCGCGGGCATGGACGTTCAAGGCCGGCGCAAAGGCTCCCGAGTGCGCCGGAAAGATCCATTCCGATCTGCAGCGCGGCTTCATCCGCGCCGACGTCATCCACTGCGACGAGTTGCTCCGTCTCGGCTCGTGGAACAAGGCCAAGGACGCAGGCAAGTTGCGCGTCGAAGGCAAGGACTACGTCGTTGCCGACGGCGACGTCATGGAGATCCGCTTCAACGTCTGAGCCGTAACGTGATGCACATGGCAGAGGCCTGGCTCGTCGTCGGCGCGCGGGTGATCGCCAGTGCCACCGTGGCCGACTCGCGAGTGCAACGTATGCGCGGTCTCATCGGCAGTCGCGAGGGCGAATTTGCCTACGTCCTGCCCAAGTGCCGCTGGGTGCACAGCGTCGGTATGCGGTACCCGATCGACGTCGGCTACCTCGACGCCGACTCGCGCCTCGTGCGGGTGCAGCGGCTGGAACCGATGCGCATGTCGCTGCCCGTCCCCGCGGCACGCACGGTCATCGAGGCTCGCGCCGGGTCGTTCGCCCGGTGGGGACTCGCGCTCGGAGACGTCGTCGACGTGCGCCGCACGTGACGAGGGCAATCCCGTGCTGCGGCGCGAAGGTGGTGCGATGACGGCCGGCACGTTGCATCTTGTCGCCACGCCGATCGGCAACCTCGGTGACATGACGGCACGGGCGATCGACACGCTGCGCGCCTGCCCGATCGTGTGCTGCGAGGACACGAGACGTTCGGGACGCCTGCTGCAGCACTTCGGCATCTCTCCCGAGCGAATGATCGTCGTCAACGAGCACACCGAGTACGACGCCGCGCGAACGATCGTCGACTTGTTGCAGTCGGGCGTCGACGTCGCCCTCGTCACCGATGCGGGATCACCGGGCATCAGCGATCCGGGTGAGTACGTCGTGGCCGAGGCCGTGCGTGCGGGAATTCGCGTCACCTCGGCACCCGGCGCGAGCGCGCTCGTCATGGCGCTGACGACGAGCGGACTGCCGACTCGACGCTTCGTTTTCGAAGGATTCCTGCCCCGGTCGGGCACGCAACGCACCGAACGCATCGCCGCCGTGCGCGACGAACGCCGCACGACGGTGCTCTACGAGGCGCCGCACCGACTGCAGCGCACGCTCGACGATTTGCTCGCCGCGTGCGGGCCGCAGCGTCGCGTCGTGGTCACCCGCGAACTCACGAAATTGCACGAGGAGATCGTGCGCGGCACACTCGGTGACGTCGTTGCGCGCTTGGCCGAATCCGAGCCGCGCGGCGAGTACGTCATCGTCGTCGGCGCTGCACCCGAACCGACCGCCGCGACCGACGACGACGTCGTGCGCCTGTTACGCGAAAAGATCGCGGCCGGTACGTCGACGAAGGATGCGGCAACGGAGGTGGCTGAACAACTCGGAGTGTCGCGCCGCCGCGCGTACGAGCTCGCCCTCGACGTGAAGCGCGACTAGCCGCGGTGCATTGCCAGTTGGCGCGCCTGGGCGACGAGCGTGCCGCGTGAGTCCCACACCGTGACGTTCTCGTCGAGCAGGTTTCCCTGCACGTGGTCGCAGTGCGCGACGACGAGCACGGGGCCCGGCGCGGGAAGGTTGCGCACGTAGGTCGTCAGCTGGATCGTCGGCACCCACCGCACCGCCCCACCGAGGTTGAACACCGCGGGCGGAAGCGCGTCGACGGCGAGCAGCAATGCGAGATCGTCCAACGGCCGTTCGTCGACGAACGACAGCCAGCCGCGCATGCGCGCGACGCCGATGACCCGCTTCTCCATGAACGCCGCGTCCTCGGGATGCAGCTGCAGCGTGATCTTGTCGACGAGCGCGGGTTTCGTCCACCTGTCGGCGCGGTCGTCCCGGTAACACGCGTCCGGTGCCGGCATCTCGGGCATCGGTGCCATGTGCGCGGGAGACGCGTCGCGGGGCAACTCGCCGGTCACCGCAACGACGCGCAACACTTCGCGACCGTCGGCGCGCATCGAGGCATGCGTCGTCGACACCGTGCGACCGCGCTTCACCAACTCGACGTCGATGACGACGTCGGCATCGTTGATCGGTGCGAGGAAGTTGCCCGTCATGCTGAGAATCGTCGGATCCCCTGTGACGTCGCGCATTGCCCGCGCGCACAGCGCCATGAGATAGCCGCCGTTCGCGTTTCCCCCGATGTCCCACCCGGCGACGACTCGAGCCGAGTACCGACCGTCACCGAGCGACGTCACCGCCGTCGCATCGTCGAACTGAAACGGCACGTCGCCAGCGTAGGTTGGAGAGGTGGCAAAGTTCTCGGCGACCACCCCGATCTACTACGTCAACGCCAAACCGCACCTCGGTCACGCGTACACGACGATCATTGCCGACGCCGTGTGTCGCTGGCACCGTCTGTGCGGTGACGACGTGCACCTCCTCACGGGCACCGACGAACACGGGCTGAAGATCGCCCGCGCCGCCGAGGAGGCGGGCGTGACGCCGCAGCGATTCGTCGACGACGTTGCTCCCCTCTTCGCCGATGCGTGGAAGCGACTGAACGTGCGCTACGAGGACTTCATTCGCACCACCGAAGAGCGTCACAAGATCGGCGTGCAGCGACTGCTCGAGGCGTGTTACGCGGCGGGCGACATCGAAAAGGACGTCTATCGCGGCCACTACTGCGTCGCCTGCGAGGCGTACTACATCGAGTCCGAGATCGAGGGCGGCAACTGCCCGATCCACAAGCGTCCCGTCGAGTTCGTCGAGGAAGAGAACTGGTTCTTCCGTCTCTCGCGCTTCGAGGACCGCCTGCTCGAGTGGTACGAGCGCCATCCCGACGCGATCACGCCGACGTTCCGCCGCAACGAGGTGATCGGGTTCATCAAGGGCGGACTCGCCGACTTCTCCATCAGTCGCCGCACGCTCACGTGGGGCATTCCCCTGCCGTGGGATCCGTCGCACGTTACGTACGTGTGGTTCGACGCCCTCGCCAACTACATCACGGCGCACGGCTACGGCACCGACGAGCAACGATTCGCGCAACGGTGGCCCGTCGACTGGCACTTCATCGGCAAGGACATCCTTCGCTTCCACTGCGTGTACTGGCCGGCGATGCTCATGTCGGCCGGCATCGAACCGCCGCGCGGCTGGGCCGTGGGCGGATGGTTGCTCGTCGGCGGCGAAAAGATGTCGAAAACCACGGGAAACGTCGTCAATCCGCTCGATCTCATCGACGACGTCGGCGTCGACGGGTTCCGTTACTACGTGCTCGCCGACACCGTGTACGGAAACGACGGCGACTTCACCTACGAGGGACTCATCGGTCGCTTCAACTCGGATCTTGCGAACAACCTCGGCAACCTCGCCGCGCGCATCGCCACCGTCGTCGAGAAGAAGTGCGACGGACTCGGACCGGCACCGCGTGCCGACTCGCCGCTCGCCGAGGTAGCGAAGCAAACGGTCGCCGACGCCGACGCCGCATGGCGCAGCGTGCAGCCGAGTCGTGCGCTCGAGGCAACGTGGAACCTCATCCGCGCGACGAACGCACATCTCGAGCGCAACGAACCGTGGAAGATGTCACCGGGACCCGAGGTCGACGTCGTCATGGGTGATGCGATCGAAGCGCTGCGCATCGTCACGATCCTCGCGCACCCGGCCCTGCCGACGACAACGCAGGAGATCTGGCGACGACTCGGACTGTCCGGCAACATCGAGGATCGTCGTGTCGGACCCGACACGACATGGGGTGGGTATCCCGGCGGACTGCGCGTCGAGAAGGGCGAACCGCTCTTCCCGCGCAAGAAGGCCTAGACGAAGGTCGCATCCGGGAACGCAACAGGGAAACGTAACGAGGACGACGCATCGTGGCGCACTGGATCGACACCCACTGTCACGTGTACGACGAGACGACACCGGGCGGCACCGACGGCTCTCTCGCCGCTGCTCGTGACGCGAGCGTCGCCGCGATGATCGTCATCGGCACCGATGCCGACACCTCGCAGAAGGCGATCGACATTGCGGCACGTCATTCCGACGTGTGGGCCACAGTGGGTCTGCACCCGCACGACGCGTCCCGCGGCTTCGACACCATCGCCACTTTGGTCGATGCAGAACACCCGGAAACACAGGAGAAACGGCGCATCGTCGCCATCGGCGAATGCGGTCTCGACTTCTACTACGACCATTCGGCGCGCGACGTGCAACGCGAGGTGTTCGCACGACACATCGACCTTGCGCATCGCGCACGGCTCCCTCTCGTCATCCACACGCGCAACGCCTGGGACGACACGTTTGACGTGCTCGACGCAGAGGGCATGCCCGAGCGCACCATCTTCCATTGCTTCACCGGATCGGTGAACGAAGCACGTGCGTGCGTCGAGCGCGGCGCGTACCTGTCGTTCTCGGGCATCGTCACCTTCGGCAACGCCGAGGACATCCGCGAAGCTGCGCGCTGGTGTCCGCGCGACCGGATCGTCGTCGAAACGGATGCACCGTGGCTGGCACCCGTGCCGCACAGGGGTCGCAAGAACGAGCCCGCCCACGTCGCGGTCGTCGGTGAATTCCTTGCGGCGCAACGCGGAGAGTCGATCGACGAGTTCGCCGCCGCGACGTGCGCGAACGCGGCTGCGGCCTTCCCCGGCATCGCTCGGTAGCGTGACGGGGCCGTGTTTTTCACCGCCTCCGATCGTCGTCGCCTCTTCGTCGTCGGTGCGCTGTCGCTCGTCCTGCTTCCCGTCTTCTGGTGGGTATCGCGCGGCGACGATTCGGTCGACTCACCCGCCGTCGCCGTCGCCGGGCCGCAGGGAGGCATCTCCCTCACCGCCCCGCCTGCATCGACTGCACAGTCGGCGACCGATTCGTTGCCCGAGCCGGTCATCCTCAATGGGCCGGTGGCGGCCGCTCCCGGCGGATCGGCACGCATCGCCTACCCGTCGAGCGAATCCGCACGACTCTCCGGTAACGCCTCGTTCAGCAACTTCCAGGGCGGCCCGTCGTACGTGTGTTACGCCCCGGAGGCCCCGTACGGCCTGGTGTTGCGGGTGACCAACCTGAACAACGGCCGCACGACGTCATGCACGAACGTCGTCGCCCCGAGCATCCCGCCGGGAACGCGGATCGTGCTGCACACCCAGGTGTTCCTCGCTCTCTCCGACCTCGTCAACGCGCCGATTCCCGTTGCCGTCTCCTGGTGACGCCGTCCCGGTGACCCTGTCCCGTTGACTCTCGCCTGGTGACCCCGTCCCGGTGACCCTCTCCCGTACCGCCACCTCGGAACTGCTCCGTCGCCACGGACTGGCTCCGCGTCGGGCACTCGGTCAGAACTTCGTCGTCGAACCCGAGACGGTGCGTCGCATCGCCCGACTCGCCGGCGTGACGAGCGACGACCACGTCGTCGAAGTCGGTGCGGGTCTCGGTGCACTCACCCTCGCACTCGCCGACACCGGCGCGAGCATCACCGCCGTCGAAGTCGACACGGGTCTGTTTCCCGTGTTGTGCGAGAACGTCGCGAACCGCGCGAACGTTCGCTGCGTACACGCCGATGCAATGCACGTCAACTGGGACGACCTGCTCGGCGACGCACCGCACTGGGTGCTCGTCGCAAACCTGCCGTACAACGTGGGAACGCCGCTCGTGCTCGACTTGCTCGACACCGTTCCGCGCATCACGCGCATGCTCGTCATGGTGCAAAAGGAAGTCGCCGAGCGACTGTGCGCAACGGTCGGCGACGAGGCGTACGGGGCTCCGAGCGTGAAAGTTGCGTACTGGGCAACCGCACGCATCGTCGGCGACGTTCCCGCAGCGGTGTTTCTCCCGCAGCCGCGTGTCGCGTCGGCACTGCTCGAAGTCCGGCGCCGCAGCGAACCATTGTTCACCGACGTCGACCCGCACGGTCTGTTCACCCTCGTGCGCGCGGGGTTCGCCACGCGACGCAAGATGCTGCGCAGCGCCCTGAAACAACGCGTGTTGCCCGAGGATTTCGTCGCCGCCGGGATCGACCCCACCGCACGGGCCGAGGACCTCGACGTTGCCGGATGGGCCCGCTTGTACCGCACCGTCGCGGCGCGGGAGACTGCGCAACGATGAGTTCCGCGATCGTGCACGTGCGCGCCGCGGCAAAACTCACCCTGTCCTTGCGGGTGACGGGAGTGCGGCCGGACGGATTCCACGAGATCGATGCCGAAATGGTGAGCCTCGACTTCTGCGACGAGCTGCGTATCGACCCGGCCGGGGACGGGCTCACCGTCGACGGTCCGTTCGCGACGGGCATCGGAACCGACGACTCGAATCTCGTCTCGCGCGCGATGAGACTCGCCGGTCGGCGCGCCGGGGTGCACCTCACGAAGAACGTCCCGCACGGTGCCGGATTGGGTGGTGGCTCCGCCGATGCGGCTGCCGTCCTGCGATGGGCCGGCTACGACGATCTCGTCGGCGCATCGCGACTCGGCGCAGACGTGCCGTTCTGCATGATCGGCGGTCGCGCACGTGTGACGGGAATCGGTGAAATCGTCACGCCGCTCGAGTTCCGTGCACTCGACGTCACGCTCGTCGTGCCGCCGTTGTTCGTGTCGACACCGGCCGTGTATCGCGCGTGGGACTCGCTACCCGCGCACCTGCAGTCGACGGGCCGCAACGACCTCGAGGCTGCTGCGTGCGTCGTCGAGCCGCGATTGGTCGAGTGGAAGGAACGCATCATCGCGGCGTGCGGTGCAACACCGACGCTGGCGGGAAGCGGTTCGACGTGGTTCGTGGACGGCAGGCATCCCGAACTCACCACCGCTCTGCCGGAGGCGACGGTGGTCGTCGCGTCGACTCAGCGCTGAACTATTTGCTGTTGCGCTGGTGACGGGTGCGACGAAGCATCTTCTTGTGCTTCTTCTTGCGCATCCGCTTGCGACGACGCTTGACGAGTGAACCCATGAGGGGCATCACGCTACCGCCGTGACCACTACCCTTGACGGCGATGTGTGAATGCACATCTGCAACGACGCTCCGGGGTCGTTCAATGGCAGGACGACGGGTTTTGGTCCCGTATATAGGGGTTCGAATCCTCTCCCCGGAACCATGACGACGACCGCACTCGTACTCGCCGCCGGCCACGGCACGCGGATGCGCTCGACCCGACCCAAGCCGCTGCACGTCATCTGCGGTCGTCCCATGGTCATGCACGTCATCGAGGCTCTCGGCGGGGCTGCGCCGGCCCGCACGCTCGTCGTCGTCGGTCACGGGGGTCAGCGTGTGCAGGACGCCGTGTCGCGCAACGCACCGTCGTGGGCGAACGTGTCCTTCGTCGAGCAACCGGAGCAACGCGGCACCGGCGACGCCACGCTCGTCGGTCTCCATGCGCTGAATCGCCTCGACGGCCTCGCCGACGACGGTGATCTCGACATGGACGACGACGGAACGGTGCTCGTGCTACCCGGCGACACACCGCTGCTGCGATCCGAGACCATCGCCGACCTCGTGGCAACGCACCGTGCGAGCGGTGCCGCGGTGACGATGCTGTCGAGCATCGTCACCGACCCGACGGGCTACGGACGGGTCGTTCGCGCCAAACACGGCGGAGTGACGGCGATCGTCGAGCACAAGGATGCGAGTGCGCAACAGCGAGAAATTCGCGAGATCAACACGGGCATCTACGCCTTCCGTCGCGGTCTTCTCGGCCCCGCATTGCGTCGCATCGGCACCGCCAACGCCCAAGGCGAGTACTACCTCACCGACGCCGTCGGGGTGCTCGCCGCGATGGGGCACCGCGTCGATGCCCACAACGCCGATCCGGCCGAGGTCACCGGGGTGAACGACCGCTGGCAGCTCGCCCTCGCCGAGCGCGAGCTGCGAGCCCGAACGAACAGGCGCTGGTTGCTCGAGGGCGTCACCATGCTCGATCCGCGCCAGACGTTCATCGACGTCACCGTCACGATCGGCACCGACGTCACCCTCTATCCCGGGGTCATCCTGCAGGGATCCACGACGATCGGTGACGGCACCGAAGTGGGTCCGTCGACGCGACTCGTCGACTGCGTCGTGGGCAGGAACGTGCACATGGAACACACCACCGCCTACGAAGCGACCATCGGGGACGGCGCGCACGTCGGACCGTATGCGCACCTTCCCGCCGGAACGACCGTCGCCGCGGGCGCGAAGACGGGTTCGTTCTATGATGGCGCGCGATGAACAAGTCGATCGACAAAGTCACGACGAAGCGAATGGTGTTGTACACCGGACGCACTCATCCCCAACTCGCCGAGGAAGTGGCGAAACATCTCAACATCACACTCGGTGATTCGAACGTCATCGAGTTCTCGAACGGAGAAGTGCGCCCGCGCTTCGGCGAGAGCGTGCGCGGCGGCGACGTGTTCGTCATGCAGACGCACTGCGGCTTCAACGGGCGCAGCATCAACGACTCGATCATGGAGCAGCTCATCATGATCGATGCCGCGTACCGCGCTTCGGCCAAGCGCGTCACCGCGGTGTGTCCCTTCTACGGTTACGCGCGCCAGGACCGCAAGGCCGAGGGTCGCGAGCCGATCACCGCGCGCATGCTCGCCGACATGTTCAAAGCCGCGGGTTCGAAGCGCATGGTGTCGATCGATCTCCACAGCGGCCAGATTCAGGGATTCTTCGACGGTCCGGTCGATCACCTCACCGCGTTCCCGGTGCTCGAGACCTACCTGCGCGAGAACGCCTCCGACGGTCTCGTCATCGTGTCGCCCGACGCGGGCCGCGTGAAGGTCGCCGAGCGATTCGCCCAGCACTTGTCGGACATCAACGCAGACGTTGCGTTCGTCTACAAGCGTCGCCCGCCGGGTACGGCAAACGTCGCCGTTGCCAAGGAAGTCATCGGCGAGGTCGAGGGTCGCCTGTGCGTGCTCACTGACGACATGATCGACACCGCCGGCACCATCGTGTCGGCGGCCGAGTTGCTCATTGCCCGCGGTGCGAAGGAAGTGTGGGCCATGGCGACGCACGGCGTGCTCTCGGGTCCGGCGATCGAACGGTTGGAGAAGTCGCCCATCTCGAGGATCGTGCTCACGAACACGATTCCCCTCGACGAGAGCAAGCACAGCCCGAAGATCGAGGTGCTGTCGGTCGCCAAGATCATCGCCGACGCACTGTCGGCGGTGTTCGAAGAGACGTCGGTGAGCGAACTTTTCGGCGGCGAAAACCAAGCCTGAGCCCGGGGGTTTGTCCCGTCCGTCGCCCCCGTAGGCTGGCAGGATGCCAACAGCGCTGAAAACCTCCGTCGGACGCGCCCTCGGGAGTGCCGCATCGCGCCGACTCCTCGCCGCCGACCACATTCCTGCCGTCATCTACGGACACGGCATGCAGCCGATTCCCGTCACCGTCGAGCGTCGTGATCTGCGCATCGCGCTGTCCGGACCGGCCGGTGTGAACACCATTCTCGAGTTGCACGTCGACGGTTCGACCTACCCCGCAATCGTCAAGGAGATGCAGCGCGACCCGCTGAAGCGCACCGTGCGTCACGTCGACTTCCAGCAGATCAGCCTCACCGAGAAGATCACCGTCCAGGTTCCGTTGCACTTGAAGGGCGTGGCGAAGGCCGTCGTCGCCGAGGGCGGACTCGTCGACCCGGTGAGCAACTCGGTCGAGATTCGCGCCACCGCGAGCAACATTCCCAACGACATCACCGTCGACATTTCGGCGATGGGCATGGACGACGTCATCCGTCTCGGCGACCTGCAGTTGCCCGAAGGCGTGTCGATCGTCGGTGATCCCGAGTTCGTCATCGTCACCGTCGTGTCGACGAAGCCCGACGCCGCAGCTCCCGCTGCCGCCGCGGCCCCGGCCGAAGGTGCTGCCGCTCCCGCCGCTGCTCCCGCCGCCGAGACCAAGCCCGCGTCCTAAGCCGAGATGGCGCTGTTCGGTCGCGGTGCGCGACCCGAGCGGCGGGGAACGCCGTACGGCGCGCTCGTCGTCGGTTTGGGCAATCCCGGCCGCGACTACGACGACACGCGACACAACGTCGGCTTCGACGTCATCGACGAACTCGCGCGACGACACTCGGTGCAACTGAAGGCCGGTCGTGACCGGGCCCTCGTCGCCGAAGTGCGTCACACCGCGCAGGTGTTCGTTCTCGCCAAGCCGACGACGTACATGAACAACTCCGGCCAGTCGGTCGGACCGATGGCGCGCCGCTACGCGATCAACGAACCCGACCGCATCGTCATCGTGCACGACGAACTCGACCTCGAGCCGGGTGTCGTTCGCGTGAAGGTGGGAGGTGGTCTCGCCGGCCACAACGGGCTGCGTTCGATCACGCAACAACTGAAGACGCAGGATTACGTGCGCATCCGCATCGGCGTCGGCAAACCGCGTACGAAAGAGGACGGCGCCGACCACGTGCTCACGAAGATGAACCGTCGCGATCGCGAACTGTTCGACCACGCCGTGCAACGCGCCGCCGATGCCGTGGAGCTCGTCGTCCTTCACGGTGCCGACACCGCGATGCAGCAGATCAACGCGTCCTGACCCGACGCCGCATGCCGACCCCGCGCACGATGTCCGATCCCGTCCCGCCTCCGCAGTACCGCGCGGCACCGCTCGCCGGGGTCGCCGCCGTGCTCGCCGCAGCAGGACGCGGCATCGGCCTCAACCAACCCGACGGCGCGGGGGTGACGTGGCCGGAGAACGCGCGCCCTGCGCTGCTTGCATCGTTCGCCCACACCCGACCGGCATCGACGTCACTCGTCGTCGTGCCGACCGAGGCGCAGGCACGGGCGCTTGCGGACGATCTGAGCTGCTTTCTCGGCGACGACGTCGAACACTTCCCCGCCTGGGAAACGCTGCCCTTCGAACGGATGAGCCCCGACGTCGCGACGATGGGCCGGCGCATGTCGGTGATCGCGCGACTTCGTGACGGACGCACGCCGCGCATCGTCGTCGGTTCGGGCCGTGCGGTCATGCAACGACTCGCACCGGGCATCGCCGACGTGACACCGATCGTCGTGCGACGCGGCGACGTCGTCGATCCCGAGTCGCTGATGACGATGCTCGTCGAGTGGGGGTACCGCCGTGAACCGTTGTGCGAGCACCGCGGCGAGTTCTCGCGGCGCGGGGCGATCCTCGACGTGTTCGACGCAACGAGCGACGCACCCGTGCGCATCGAGTGGTGGGGTGACGAAGTCGAGCGCGTCACGCGTTTCGGCGTCGACGACCAGCGCAGCACCGACGACGTCGACGTCGCGCGGATCGTGCCGTCACGCGAGTTCATCATCACGGCCGCCGTACGCGAGCGAGCCGGTCAGCTCGTCGGGGAGGAACCGTGGGGTCGCGAGCACTGGGAGCGGCTCGCCGCCGCCACCGCGTTCGACGGAATCGAGAACTGGACGCCGTGGTTCGCCGACGACACGACGGTCGTCTCGCTGCTACCCGAACGCGCGGCGATCATCGTGTGCGACCCGCACTACCTCGAGAATCGCGCCCGGGACGTGCTCGACGAGGAACTCGCGCTCGCCGAAGGGCTTGCCTCGACGTGGGACCGCACCGACGCGGAACGATTCCCCCGCCTGCACCTGCCGCTCGACACCGTGCTCGGTGACGCCCCCGCACCGCTCGCGCTGACGATCTCGTCACCCGCAATGGAGATCGACGCGTCGGCCACGGTGCGCACGAGTCGCTGGGGATCCGCACCGGCAACGATCGAGGATTTCGCCGCGCGCCTGAGCGATGCGGTGCAGCGCGATCAGCGCGTCGTGCTGTGCTTCAACACCGGCGAATCGCTGACGCGCTTCGCCGCGCAACTTTCGGCGCACGGGGTCGCGCCGCGCCGACTCTCCGCCGACACCGCACCCGAAGCACCCGGCACGTACCTGGCGATCGCCCCGCTCAACGACGGATGCGTCTTTCCCGAGCAGCGACTGTGGATCGTCTCCGAGGGGGAAATCGTCGGTCGTCGCTCGACACGACGGCGCGGCACGAAGCGGCGCGAAGCGGCGCTGTCGTTCGAGGATCTAGTCGTCGGTGGCCACGTCGTGCACGAGGTGCACGGCATCGGCGTGTACGAGGGAATGGTCCGACAGGAGATCGACGGCGTCGAGCGCGACTACCTGCGCCTGAGGTACGCGAACGGCAACATCTACGTCCTCAGCGACCAGGTGAACGCGATTCGTCCGTACGTCGGCGGCGACTCACCGACCCTCAACCGCATGGGCGGCGCCGACTTCGAGCGCGTGAAGCAACGCGTGCGTTCCGAGCTGCGTCTCGTCGCCCAGGAACTCGTCGTGCTCTACCAGCGCCGACTGCACGCGGTCGGCCACGCGTTCGGCCCGGACACGCCGTGGCAACAGGAGATGGAAGCGGCGTTCGAGTTCGTCGAGACGAACGACCAGTTGCGGGCGATCGAGGAGATCAAACGCGACATGGAACGCCCCGCGCCGATGGATCGCCTGCTGTGCGGCGACGTCGGCTTCGGCAAGACCGAGGTCGCGCTCCGCGCGGCATTCAAGTGCATTCAGGACGGCAAGCAGGTGGCGGTGCTCGTGCCGACGACGCTGCTCGCATCGCAGCACTTCACCACGTTCAGCGAGCGCTTCGCGCGGTACCCGGTGCGCGTCGAGATGCTGTCCCGATTCGTCACCGTCACGCAGGCACGCAAGGTCCTCGCCGGACTCGCGAGCGGTGACGTCGACTGCGTCATCGGCACTCACCGCTTGTTGCAGGAGGGAGTGAAGTTCCGCGATCTCGGACTGCTCATCGTCGACGAGGAGCAGCGCTTCGGAGTGCAGCACAAGGAGTCGATGAAGATGCTGCGCACGAACGTCGACGTGCTCACGCTGTCGGCCACCCCGATTCCGCGCACGCTCGAGATGAGTCTCGTCGGCATCCGCGACATGTCACTGCTGAACACTCCACCGGCGGATCGCCAACCCATTCGCACGTTCGTCACCGGATACGACCGACGCATCGCCGCCGAGGCAATCCGGCGCGAACTGTTGCGCCAGGGACAGGTTTTCTGGGTGCACAACACCGTCGCGACGATCGAGGAACGCGCCGAGGAGTTGCGCACGCTCGTGCCCGAGGCGCGGATCACCTTCGCCCACGGCCAGATGGACGAGGCAACCCTCGAACGCACGGTCGTCGATTTCTGGGAAGGCAAGTTCGACGTCCTCGTGTGCACGACGATCATCGAGAGCGGCATCGACATGCCGGCGGTGAACACGCTCGTCGTCGAAGATGCGCACCGTCTCGGTCTCGGCCAGTTGCACCAGCTGCGCGGTCGTGTCGGGCGCGGCGGGCAGCAGGCGTACGCGTACCTCTTCCATCCGCGCGACCTCGTGTTGCGCGAAGTTGCGTACGAGCGGCTGCGGACCATCGGTGAAGCCACCGAGCTCGGCAGCGGTTTCAAGATCGCCCGGCGCGACCTCGAGTTGCGCGGTGCGGGCAGCCTCCTCGGCGAACAGCAGAGCGGACGGATCGCCGCCGTCGGTTACGACCTCTACTGCCAGCTCGTGTCCGAAGCCGTCGAGGAACTGAAGGGTGAACAGTTGCCGCCGCCCGTCGACGTCAAGATCGAGATTCCGACGCGCGCATTCCTTCCCGACACGTACGTCGACGCCGAGGAGTTGCGCCTCGATGGCTACCGCCGTGTCGCGCAGGTGCGGTCGATGGACGACGTCGAGGCGTTGCGTGCCGAATGGACGGACCGCTTCGGACCACCGCCGCCCGAGGCCCTCGCCCTGCTCGACATCGGCGCGCTGCGTGCCCGCTGCGTCGAGCACGGCATCACCCACGTGGCGGTCGTCGACAAACGGATCCGGGTTTCTCCCGTCACCGTGCCGGCGAGTCGTCGGATGCGCATCGAGCGCGTCTTCACGGGAGCGAAGTTCGACGTCGACGACAAGGAGCTGACTGTTCCGCTCGTCTCCGCAGCGGCTCCAGTCACCGTGTTCCTCGACGTGCTGCGCGAACTCTTCGATCCCGACGAGTGATGCGCACGGCGGACGCCGGCCCCCGTGCGCACCCCGACAACTAGGGTGTTCGCGTGCAACACATGCGATCCACGTCCCGTCACCGCCGCTTCGTCGCCGCCGCACTCGCGGCGCTCGTCGTCCTTCCGTCGTGCGGCGTCACGAGCAACGCCGCTGCATCGATCAACGGCAGTGACATCGACCGCGCCGAGCTGGAAACGGTCGTTGCCGACCTTGCCGCCGTCGGACAGACTGCGATCACGACGAACGGAATGGCCGACGCCGAGTTTGTGCGCAGCGTGCTCACCTCGCTCATCATCGGTCGCACCACCGACGGACTGCTCACCGACCTCGGGCTCGAGGTGACCGACGGCGATCGCGAGTTCAGCGAACAACGCTTCGGAGAATCGGGTGGCGCGGAGTACAGCGACTCGCTGCGCGAGATCATCATCCAGTTGAACAGTGCCGTGTCGGCACTCGACCGCGCCAAAGCTCCGTCAACCGACGCGCTGCGGGCGAGCTACGAGCGCCGGCCGGCGTCCGTCGGCATGTTGTGCCTGCGACATCTCGTCGTGCCCGATGAAGCAACCGCGCGCACGGCTTTGAAGGAACTCGGCACGACGACCGTCGACGACGAGGCATTCGCCGCCGTCGCCGCCAAGTATTCGGTGGAGCCGAATGCGAAGACGACCGGTGGCGCACTGAGCGCTGCCGACGGCGACTGCATCGCACTCAACCAGTACCAGGAGGGTTTCGACGACCGCTTCCTCGCCGGTGCGCTCGATGCGTCGGTGGCACGTCCGTTCGGACCCGTGCGCTCGTCGTTCGGCTACCACGTCATCTTCGTGCGGCCGTTCGATGCAGTGGCCGAATCGGTCACCGCGAACTATGCAACGTCGGCCGGTGACTACCTCCTGCTCGGAGCCCTCGCCGATGCCGACATCCGCGTCGATTCCGCCTACGGCCGCTGGGATCCGCTCGCCGGCGCAGTCGTCGCCAACTAGGTCACCTACTGGGTCCCCGGCCGGATTCACCGACGAGTCGTCGACCGGACAACGCAGTGTCGATACCGCGCGGCCGGATCACCGTCGTCGGTCTCGGACCCGGTTCCGACGACCGCATCACCGCGCAGGCGCGTGCCGAGATCGCTCGCATTGCGCACCGGTTCCTGCGCACGACGCGCCACCCGTCGAGCCACCTCGTCGCGAATGCAACGTCGTTCGATGACGAGTACGAGCGTCACGCCGGATTCGACGACGTGTACCGCGCGATCGCGCGCCGACTCGCCGACGCCGCCGTCGAGCACGGCGAGGTTCTCTACGCCGTTCCCGGCAGCCCGCTCGTTCTCGAGACGACGGTCTCGCTCCTGCGCGCCGATCCGTCGGTCGACGTCGTCGTCGTGCCCGCCGTGAGTTTCCTCGACGAGGCGTGGGCGGCACTCGGCATCGATCCGGTGACGACCGGCGTGAAGCTCGTCGATGCGCACCGATTCGCAGAGCAAGCGGCGAACGAACACGGTCCCCTCCTCGTTGCCCAGTGCCACGCGCAATGGGTGATGTCGGACATCAAGTTGGCCAACGACAACGCGACGGGTGACGAAGAGGTCGTCGTTCTCCACCACCTCGGCCTGCCCGACGAACGAATCGTGACGACAACGTGGGCCGAGATCGACCGGCTCGGCTCCGAGCCGCACCGACTCGAGGTCGACCATCTCACGAGCCTGTGGATCCCCCGACTCGGCGCGCCGATCGGGGGCGAGATGGTTCGTCTGCACGCCCTCGCCCGCACACTGCGCGAGAAGTGTCCGTGGGATGCCGAACAGACCCACCGATCGCTCGTGCGCTACCTCATCGAGGAGACGTACGAAGTCGTCGACGCACTGAACGCACTCGATCCCGACGATCCGGCGAGCGACGAACCGCTCATCGAGGAACTCGGCGACCTGCTCTACCAGATCGAGTTCCACACGACGATCGCCGAGCAGCAGGGACGCTTCACGCTCGCCGAAGTGGCGCAGCGCGTGCACGACAAACTCATCCGTCGCCATCCGCACGTGTTCGCCGACGTCGAGGCGACTACCGCCGACGACGTCGTGTCGACATGGGACGCGGTGAAACGCGGCGAACGTGCAGCCAAGGGAACGCGAACGTCGTTCTTCGACGGCGTGGCGCGTTCCGCACCGTCACTCGCACTGGCGCAAAAGATTCAGAAGCGCGCCGCCGAGGTCGGTTTCGACTGGCCCGATTCGGACGGCGCCCTGGCGAAGCTCGACGAGGAGACGCACGAGCTGCGTGCCGCGATCGGTGCGGCCGATCCCCAGACAGTCGCACTCGAGGTCGGCGACGTGCTCTTCAGCGTCGTGAACGTCGTGCGCAAGCTGGGTCTCGACGCCGAGACGACTCTGCGCGCGGCAACCGACAAGTTCGTCGACCGCTTCGAGGGCGTCGTGCGCATTGCCGGGGAGCGCGGCATCGCCCTCGAATCGGCGAGCCTCGCGCAACTCGACTCGCTGTGGGACGAAGTGAAGGCGCAAACTACTCTGGGTTCGTGACGACGATCTCCAACATCACCGGCCGCGAAGTCCTCGACTCCCGCGGCAACCCCACCGTCGAAGTCGAAGTTCGCCTTGCCGGCGGGGCGCGCGGACACGCGATCGTCCCCTCGGGTGCCTCGACGGGTGAACACGAAGCGGTCGAGCTCCGCGACGGCGGCTCGCGCTATCTCGGCAAAGGGGTGCAGCGCGCCGTTCGCCACGTGAACGACGATCTCGCCGGAGCGCTCGTCGGCACGGAAGCGAACCAGGAGGCCGTCGACAAGGCGATGATCGCCCTCGACGGCACCGCGAACAAGGGTCGCCTCGGTGCCAACGCATTGCTCGGCGTCAGCTTGGCACTCGCACACGCGAACGCCGCCGAGAAGGGTGTGTCGCTGTACCGCAGCATCGGCGGTGATGCGGCGAACGTGCTGCCCGTACCGATGATGAACGTCATCAACGGCGGTGCGCACGCCGACAACAACATCGACCTGCAGGAATTCATGATCATGCCCGTCGGAGCACCGTCGTTCGCCGAGGCGCTGCGCTGGGGCGTCGAGACGTACCACGCCCTGAAGTCGGTGCTGCGCGAACGCGGTTGCGCGACCGCCGTCGGCGACGAGGGCGGATTCGCCCCCGATCTCGCGAACAACGAAGAAGCGATCGTCGCATTGCTGCAGGCCATCGAAAAGGCGGGTTTCACGGCCGGGACCGACATGTGCATTGCACTCGATCCGGCGATGAGCGAGCTGTACCGCGACGGCAAGTACCACCTCGCCGGCGAGAAGAAGGTGCTCGACGCCGATGCTCTCGTCACGTGGTGGACGTCGCTCGTCGACAAGTACCCGATCGTCTCGATCGAGGACGCAATGAGCGAGGACGACTGGAACGGATGGGCGGCACTCACGTCGGCGGTGGGCTCGCGCGTGCAGCTCGTCGGCGACGACCTTTTCGTCACGAACGCGAGCCGCCTGCGGCGCGGCATCGACGAACGGTGCGCGAACGCCGTGCTCGTGAAGGTGAACCAAATCGGCACGCTCACCGAAACCCTCGAAACCATGGCACTCGCCGAGGCGAACGGCTACGCGAGCGTCATGAGTCACCGCAGCGGCGAATCGGAGGATGCAACGATCGCCGATCTCGCCGTCGCGACGAACTGCGGACAGATCAAGACGGGCGCCCCGGCGCGCAGCGACCGCGTCGCGAAGTACAACCGGCTGCTGCGCATCGAAGCGGAGCTCGGGTCGTCGGCGCGGTACCTCGGTCGCGCACGCCTCTCGCCACGACTCTGAGCCGTGCATGACGATGCACGACGCGTCGTCAACGCCACAATGGTGAGGTGAGCTTCGTCGGAAACGTGGTGGCGCGGGCGCGGCGGTGGAGCGTGCCGCTCATCGCCGCGGGCCTCGTGGCGATTCTCCTCACGCTGCTCGTGTTGCCGCTGCGCACGTGGTTCTCCCAGCGCGACCTGCTCGGCGAGCGTGAGGCCCAGTACGCATTGTTCGAGGACATCAACGACGCCCTGCAGGACGAAGTCGACTCGCTGCAAACGCCGACGGGCTTGCAGCAGGCCATCCGTTCGCAGCTCGGGTACCTCCTCCCCAACGAACGGCGGGTTCCGCTGCTTGCGCAACCCGATGCACCGATCACGCTGCCGGATCGGTGGCCGCACACCCTCGTTGCGGGAATCCTCGACGTGCGTCGTGACGCGTTTGCCCGCGTCGAAGCCGGCGACATCGACGGCTTCGATCCGTTGCAACCCTGAGCGCTGCGCGACGGTCGTCCCGGCCGGCTTCGCTACCGTCTGAGGCGGTGGGCACGAGCATCCTGGGAACTCGCGTCGTTCGACTCGAGGATCGTCGCCTGCTCGTCGGCGGTGCGCGTCACGTCGACGAACTCGGCGACGAACCGCTTCTCGCGGGTGCACTGCACGTCGCATTCGTCCGCTCGCCGCTCCCCCACGGAACGATCCGATCGGTCGACACGTCGCGGGCCCGATCGATGCCCGGCATCGTCGCCGTGCTCGTCGCCGGCGACCTCGGGTTACCCCGTGAAGTGTCGAACTTCAATCGGCTCGTCAGCCGCTCGGTGCTCGCCGACGACCGCGTGCGCTACGTCGGCGAACCCGTGGCGGTCGTCGTCGGTACGGCCCCCGCCCTCGTCGCCGATGCCGTCGACGCCGTCGAGCTCGACATCGATCCGCTGCCTGCCGTCGTCGATCCGCTCGCCGCACTCGACTCCGACACGCTCCTGTATCCCGAGCTCGACAGCAACGTCGCGTACGGGTCGGTGGCCGCGGGTCTGCCGGGCTTCACCGGCGACGAGTTCTTCGCCGACTGCGACGTCGTCGTGCGCGGCCGGTTCGTCAACCAGCGCGTCGCACCGTGCCCGCTCGAGGTGCGCGGTTCCGCCGCTGCATGGCATCGCGGGCGGTTGCACCAGTGGATTTCCACCCAGCACGCGCACGGAGTGCGCGATCAGCTCGCATCGATCCACTGCGTCGATGCCTCGGCCGTTCACGTCGTCACTCCCGACGTCGGCGGCGGGTTCGGATCGAAGATCACCGCATACCCCGAGGAACTCGCACTCGGTGCAATCGCGCGCGTCGTCGGAGCACCCGTCACCTGGCGCGAGTCGCGCACCGAGTCGATGCTCGCCCTCGGTCACGGTCGGGCGCAGATTCAGGACGTCACCATCGGCGCGCGGCGTGACGGTCGCATCCTCGCCTACCGCCTCGACATCGTGCAGGACTGCGGTGCGTTCGCCGACATCGGCACGGTTCTCGCGCGCGGCACGCGCAACATGTCGTCCGGGGTCTACGCCATTCCGCGCATCGAGGCCCGCGTGCGGTCGGTGCTCACGAACACGACGCCCATCGTCGCGTACCGCGGTGCGGGACGACCCGAGGCGACGGCGGCCGTTGAACGTGCAATGGATCTCGTCGCCCGCGAACTCGGCATGGATCCCGTCGACGTGCGCCGACGCAACCTCATCGCCCCGTTCCGCGAACCGCACCGTACGGCGATCGGCGTCGAATACGACGTCGGCGACTACGCCGGTGCCCTCGATCGAGTGCTCGCCGCGGCAAACTACGACGAGTTGCGTCGCGAGCAGCGTGAGCGCCGCGAACGTGGCGACGACATGCAGCTCGGTATCGGCGTGAGCGTGTACGTCGAGATCACGAGCGGCGGCACCACCCACGAGGACGCGCGCATCACGGTGCACCCCGACGGCAGTGCGACGATCGCCACCGGCACCTCACCGCACGGCCAGGGTCACCACACCGCATGGGCGATGATCGCGAGCGAACGCACCGGAATCCCGATCGATCGGATCTCGCTCGTGTGGGGAGACACCGACGTGGTTGCGGAAGGGCTCGGTACGTACGGTTCGCGTTCGCTGCAACTCGGCGGTTCTGCCGTGCAGCACACCGCCGACCGTCTCGTCGATCTCGCGCGCGAACATGCCGCGCGACTGCTCGAAGCGGACGTCGACGACGTCGTGTGCGACCCGGTGTCGGGCATGTTCCACGTGCGCGGAACTCCGTCGGTGAAAGTCGGGTGGGCGGACGTCGCGCGCAGCGTCGATGCGTCGCACGGAATCGAGTGCGAACGGCGATTCACGTCGGGTGGCCCGACGTTCCCGTTCGGAGCACACGTCGCCGTCGTCGAGGTGAACACGCGCACCGGTGCCGTGCACCATCGCCGGCACTTCGCCTGCGACGACGCGGGAACGATCATCAATCCGCTGTTGCTCACCGGCCAGGTGCACGGCGGGATCGCGCAGGGAACTGCGCAGGCATTGCTCGAGGAGGTCATCTACGACGCCGACGGCACGCCGAAGACGACGAACCTGGTCGACTATGCATTCATCACCGCGAGTGAGATGCCCCGCATCACGACGGTGCCGATGGAAACGCCGACGCCGCGCAATCCGCTCGGCGCAAAGGGAATCGGCGAATCGGGCACGATCGGTTCGACACCGGCCGTGCAGTCGGCCGTCATTGACGCGTTGTCGCACGTGGGCGTGCGTCACATCGACATGCCCCTGACGCCGGAACGCATCTGGAAAGCAATCGCAGCCACTAGACCAGAGGCGTGAACAACGCACCCATCATTGCCGAAGGACTCACCCGGCACTTCGGAGACGTGAAGGCCGTCGACGGCATCGACCTCACCGTGAAGGAAGGTGAGATCTTCGGCTTCCTCGGTCCGAACGGGGCCGGCAAGAGCACGGCGGTGCGCATGCTCACGACTCTCCTTCGCCCCACGTCGGGAAGCGCACGAGTCGCGGGCTACGACGTCGTCACGCAGGCCGACGACGTGCGACGCAGCATCGGTGTCGCACTGCAGGACGCAGCGATCGATCCGTTGATGACCGGCGCCGAGTTGCTCGCGCTGCAAGCGGTGCTGTACGGCCTGCCGCGGAACTCGACGAAGAAGCGCGCCGACGAACTGCTCGAACGCGTCGGGCTCACCGCGGCGGCGAACCGCCGCGTCGCGACGTATTCGGGCGGCATGCGGCGACGACTCGATCTCGCGCTGTCGCTCATCCACCGCCCCGTCGTGCTGTTCCTCGACGAGCCGACGACCGGACTCGATCCGATGAGCCGCCTCACGCTGTGGGAGGAAGTGCGCCGCCTCAACGCGGAGGGCACGACGGTGATGTTGACGACGCAGTACCTCGAAGAAGCCGACCAGCTCGCCGACAGGGTCGCGATCATCGACCACGGCAAGATCGTGCGCGAGGGAACTCCCTCGACCCTGAAGCAGGGCGTCGGTGATCCGACGCTGCTCGTCGACGTCGCCCGCGACCAACTCGCCACGGCAAGCGCAGTGTTGCGTGAATTCGGTGACTTGCGCCCGACCGCGGAGGGAACGCTCGGCGTCGGTTTGCGCGGCGGTGCCGGCCGCGTCGCCGAGGTCATTCGCCGCCTCGACGAAGCGGGCGTGAAGGTGCAGCACCTCGCCCTCAACGAACCGAGCCTCGACGACGTCTTCGCCGAGGCGACCGGCTACCGGCTGGAAGGTGCGGACAATGCGCCGAAGGCCCGCTGAGTCGGCGCGACATCTCGTCGCGCTCTCCCGCCGCTCGACGATGGCGATGCTGCGCCAGCCGGCGCTCATCGGGCCGTCGCTCATCTTCCCTCTGTTCTTCGCCGCCCTCGGTGCGTCGGCGTTCAGTCGGGCGACGTCGCTACCCGGCTTCCCCGTCGTCGACTCGTACCTGCAGTACTCGCTCGCCGGCACCGTCATCCAGGGCGTGCTCTTCGGTTCGGTGACCGGAGCGGCCGCGCTCGCCACCGACATCGGCGACGGATTCTTCGACCGTCTGCTCGTCGCGCCGACGTCACGTACGGCGATCCTCTTCGGTCGCCTTGCAGGAGCATCGCTGTTCGGTGCGGTGCAGGCAACCGTGTTCGTCGCCGTGCTCACACCGTTCGGCGTGCGCGTGAGCGCGGGAGTCGCCGGTTACCTGGCGATCATCCTCGGCAGTCTGCTCATCTCGTTCGCCGTCGGTGCGCTGATGTCCGGCGTTGCGTTGCGCACCGGATCGGCCGAAGCGGTGCAAGGCGCATTTCCGCTGCTGTTCATCCTTCTCTTCCTGTCGAGCGCGTTCTTCCCCCGCGAGACGATGACCGGTGTCTACCGTCGCATTGCCGACGTCAACCCGGTGTCGCACATGGTGGAGGGCTTGCGCGCACTCATCATCGACGGGATGTCGGCCGGTGCGCTCGTGCGCTCGCTCGCCATCCCGGCGCTCATCGGAGTCGGTGCAACGCTCGTGTCGCTCGATCAACTTCGGCGCAGGATTGCGCGCTCATGACCGTCATCGCTCCGTCGTCGGATTCCGTCGGCCAACTTCGTTCGCGTACCGTGCGCAGTGCACGCATGCTCGCACTGCGCAGCATCCGCACGATCCGCCGCCTGCCGTCGGCATTCTTTCCGGCGCTCGCAATGCCGGTGTTCAACATGATCGCCTTCTCCGGCACGTTCTACGCGATCACGCAACTACCCGGATTCCCCACCGACCGGTCGATCAATTGGTACATGCCGCTCGGCATCATGATGGGCTCGGCGTTCGCCGGCGTCGGACTCGGCTTCACGACCATTCGCGACATCCAGACCGGCTTCTACGACCGCCTGCGGATGTCACCGACCTCGCGACTGTCGCTCGTCATGGGCCCGATCCTCGGTTCGCTCGTGCGCGTCATCCTCATGTGCACGCTCGTCATCGTGCTCGGCGTCGCACTCGGTGCGCGGTTCCCCGGCGGGATCCTCGGTGTGTTGTGCCTGTACGTCGCGGCGATGGGCATCGCGACGGCCGGTGCGGGCTGGGGTCTCGGTCTCGCCTACCGCTTCCGCGACATGCGCGCCGCGGCGATCATGCAGCTGTCGATCTTCGTCGTCATGTTCCTCTCCACCGCACAGGTTCCGCTGCAGGTGATGAGCGGGTGGCTGCACTCGGTCGCTCGGCTCAACCCGGCGACGAACGTCCTGCGCCTCGCGCGCACCGGTCTCGTCGATCCGGCATCACCCGACGCGCTGTCGTGGGGTTCGGTGTGGGGCGGTCTCGTCGCGGTCGTCGTCATGTCGGCCCTGACGATCACGTTCGCCCTGCGCGGCCTGCGCAAGATGCAGAACTGACGTCGCCGACGACGGGGCGACGAACTACAGCAAACCGGCGTACGCGCCGCCGTCAACCGGCAGGTGCACTCCGGTGACGAACCGCGACGACTCGCTGCACAGGAAGGCGACGATGCGCCCGAAGTCGGCCGGATCACCGATGACCCCGGCGGGAATGCCGAGCGCGGAGGCATCGGGTTGCGCGCCGTACACCTGCGTGATGCGGTCCGTTGCATGCACACCCGGTTGCACCGAGTTGACGGTGACGCCGTCAACGGCGACTTCACGAGCGAGCGTCTTCAGGAACCCGGTGAGCCCGGCGCGCGCGGTGTTCGACAACATGAGGTTGGCGATCGGCTGACGCACCGCGATCGACGTGATGGCAACGACTCGACCCCATCTGCGTTCGCGCATCGACGGAACTGCCGCATGGCACATCGCAACCGTGGCGAGCAGACTCTGCTCGACGGCGGGCAGGTAGTCGTCGACCGACAGCGACGAGAAGGTGCCCGGCTTCGGGCCGCCGCCGTTGGCAACGAGGATGTCGATGCGCCCGAGCAACTCGCCCGCCTGCGCAACGAACGCCGTCGCTCCGGCCGCGGTGGCGACGTCGGCAACGACTCCGCGCGCGTTCTTGCCGAGTCGCGACACGGCGTCGTCGACACGCGCACGATCACGACCGCAGATGACGACCTGCACGCCCGCTTCGCACAACGCAGCCGCACTCGCAAAACCGAGACCGGCGGTGCCTGCGGCAACGGCGGCGGTGCGACCGGCAATGCCCAGATCCATCACTCCTCAGGGTAGACCGCCGGTCACCGTCGGAAACGTCGTCAACGACACCCGTCGTATGCTGGCGAGGTGCCGCCCCTCGCGAACTTGTCGAGCGTTGCCGACGTTCGCAGTGCACTCTCCGCCGAGGGCTACCTCAGCGACGACGGTCTCGCCACGGCCGTGTTCCTCTCATTGACGTTGAAGCGTCCCCTCTTTCTCGAGGGTGAAGCCGGTGTCGGCAAGACCGAGTTGGCGAAGGTTCTCGCGCGAGTGCGCGGTGCCGAGCTCATACGCCTGCAGTGCTACGAAGGCATCGACGCCGCGCAAGCGGTGTACGACTGGGACTACTCGCGCCAGCTCCTCCACCTGCGCACCGCCGAAGCCACCGGAGAAGCAACGACGAAGGGCAGCGACGCACTCGAGAACGAGCTGTACGGCGAGCGTTTCCTCATCCGTCGCGCCCTGTTGCGCGCGATCGACCCGAACAACGCGGTGCCCCCCGTGCTGCTCATCGATGAAATCGACCGCGCCGACGACGAATTCGAGGCGTACCTGCTCGAGGTTCTCTCCGACTTCCAGATCACCGTGCCCGAGGTGGGAACCTTCCGCGCCTCCGAGCCGCCGCTCGTGGTGCTCACGTCGAACCGCACGCGCGATGTGCACGACGCACTGAAGCGGCGCTGCCTGTACCACTGGGTCGAACATCCGAGTTTCGAACGCGAGGTCGAGATCGTGCGACTGCGCTGCCCCGGCGCGACGGTCGATCTTGCCCGCCAGGTCGCCGCCGTCGTCGAGCGACTGCGCGACATGAACCTGTACAAACCACCGGGCATCGCCGAGACGATCGACTGGGCAACGTCGTTGGCTGCGCTCGGCGTGGCAAAGATCGACGAGTCGGTCGTGGACGCCACCTTGGGTGCGGTGCTGAAGTATCGCGAGGACCACCAGCGCGTACGCGACGCCGGAGTCGACGACCTCGTGCGTCACGCGATCGGACGCGCGCTGTCGGCCTCGTGACGTCCGGCGCGGCGCGAGGCCGATGTCCGGATGACGTGTCGGGCATCGTGATCGGGAACGACGCGTGACACCGGAAAACATGGCCGTCGCCTTCGGGCGCGTGCTGCGCGGCGCCGGAATCGCCGTGCCCCTCGATTCGATCCTCACGTTCGTGCAGTGCCTCGGCGTCGTCGGCGTGACCGAACGCGATGCCGTGTACTGGGCCGGACGCGGATCGCTCGTGCGCAGACCGGAGGATCTCGACCTCTACGACAAGGCGTTCCGCGCGTTCTGGGAGGGCGACCACCGCGCCCTTGACGATCGCAACGCGCCGGTGCAACGCCCGCAAACGCTTGCCGTCGACCTCGACGACGACTCCGACGGCAACGGCTCGCGACGCAGCGACCGCGAACAGACGACGCTGCGCTTCTCCGCACTCGAAACGCTGCGCCGCAAGGACTTCGCCGAGTACACGGCGGACGAATTGCGGGATTCGCGCCGCTTGATGTCGCGGTTGCGCTTCGCCGGACCGCCGCGACGGGCGCTGCGACTCGAACGCGCGTCGGGTCGCACGCGCCACACCGACGTGCGCCGCACGGTGCGCGCGACCCTGCGACACCACGGCGAACCGGTGCGCCGACTGCACAGGAAGCCGGCACAACGCCTGCGCCGACTCGTCGTGCTGCTCGACATTTCGGGTTCGATGGAGCCGTACGCGCGGGCACTGCTGCAGTTCATGCACTCGGCCGTCGTCGGGCGTCAACGCGTCGAGACCTTCACGCTCGGCACGCGTCTCACGCGCGTCACCCGCGAGTTGTCGAGCCGCGATCCCGATCGGGCCCTCAACCGCGCATCGGGGCGCGTCGAGGACTGGAGCGGCGGTACGCGACTCGGGGAGACGCTGCGCCAGTTCAACGACCGGTGGGGAGTGCGCGGAATGGCCCGCGGCGCAATCGTCGTCATCCTCTCCGACGGGTGGGATCGCGGCGACCCGAACGTGCTCGCCGAGCAGATGCAACGCCTCGGTCGCGTTGCACACCGGGTCGTGTGGGTGAACCCGTTGAAGGCCGGACCCGGATACGCACCTCTCGCGCGCGGAATGGCCGCCGCACTGCCGCACGTCGACGCGTTCGTCGAGGGCCACTCGGTTGATGCGCTCGAACGCCTCGCTATGGTCATGTCGGCGGAGTCCTGATGCGCGAAATCCTCGACGAACTCGAACGCTGGCGCGAGAGCGGCACCGCGTGCGTCGTCGCCCGCGTCGTCGACATCGAAGGGTCCGGACCACGCCTTCCCGGGGCCGCCATGGCGGTCACCGTCGACGGTGACGTCGTCGGATCGGTGAGCGGCGGTTGCGTCGAGGGGGCCGTCGTCGAGCGCGCCATGGAGATGCTGCGCAACGATTCCCCACCCGAACTCATCAGCTTCGGCTACAGCGACGACGAGGCATTCGCCGTCGGCCTCACGTGCGGCGGCACGATCCACCTCTTCATGCAGCGCTACACGTGGTGAGCAAACGGTGAGCGACGACCACGTTTCCGCGCTCGCGAGCGCCGTCCGCGACCGCAGACCGGTCGCCCTTCTCACCGTGCTCGACGGCGAACGGTGCGGGGCATCGCTGCTCGTCACGGGAGACGGCTCGACGCAGGGTTCGCTCGGCAACGTCGAACTCGACCGCGTCGCGACCCGCGACGCACTCGGTGAACTCGACGCCGGGCGCAACGGCGTGCGCAGTTACGGGCCGCGCGGCGAGACGACCCCCGCAGACCTCGTCGGTGAGACCGTCGTGCGCGTGTTCATCGAATCGTTCGCCCCGCCGCCGCGGATGATCATTTTCGGTGCCGTCGACTTCACCGCCGCTCTCGCGCGCGTCGCGAAAGTGCTCGGCTACCACGTCACCGTGTGCGACGCGCGCAAGGTGTTCGCCACCCCGAAACGATTTCCGATGGCCGACGAACTCGTCGTCGCCTGGCCGAACGAGTTGTTCGACCGGGTCGGCGGCGATCTCGGTTCGCGCGACGCGGTGTGCGTACTCACCCACGACCCGAAGTTCGACGTCCCCGCGATCCGCGGCGCGCTCGCCGGCAACGTCGGCTACATCGGCGTCATGGGCAGCCGCCGCACGCATGACAAGCGGCTCGAACGGCTGCGCGAAGTGGGGACCAGCGACGCGGAGATTTCCCGTCTGCACTCACCGATCGGGCTCGACATCGGCGCCCGTACGCCGGAAGAAACGGCGATTTCCATCTGCGCGGAAATCGTTGCCGCGCGTTCGGGTCGTTCCGCGCGGCCGCTGTCGGCGACGAGCGGGCCGATTCACTGACGCGTTGCGCGTCAGGATCGCGTCGTCGGATCGATCCAGCGCATCCAGTCGAGACGTTCGTCGGCGATGCGATGGATTTCCACCGTTCGCGCGCCGGATCGGGCGTGCACGATGAGCTCGGGCACCCCGAGCGACATCATGATGTGACCCGGATACCACACGAGGTCGCCGGCGCGGAGACGATCGACGCCGATGCGCCGTCCGCGTGCGTACTGCGACGCACTCGCGCGATCGAGGTCGACACCCGCCTGGCCCCATGCGTACTTCGTCAGCGCCGAACAGTCGAGACCGACGAACGGTGCGTCACCGTTCAGTTCGTACGGCACACCGAGTTGGCTGAGGGCGGAGAACACCGCGATCCTGCGTTCCAACGGCGCATCGAGCCAAGCGCGACGCAACGACACGGGATCGGCGTCGAGGTGGTACGCGACGAGGCTCGCGGTCTCGGAAATGGCGCGTGCGGCCACGTCACGCAGTTCGGCGCGGGGCACGTCACCCGCGCGACGCAGTTCGGTCGTGATGTCGAACGCCATGCGCGCGATCCACTCCGTTGAATGCTCGGGGATTGCAACCGCCCGCGCCTCGCCCGGGCGCACCGCGACGAGACCGGCGATGCTGCCGAGCACGACGGCAGCGACGAGAACGAGGCGATGGCGAACGCATGTTCGTTGCGCGGGGTTGTGGCGGTGGCAGCTCGAGTTGGTGGGCATCGGTCCTCCGGGCGGGTGGGGCGAGATCGGGATGGCCGTCACCGGGACGGTCTGGATAACGATGTGATGACAGCCTACGGGACTTTCGTCATCATTTCGTCATATTTGGGCCTCCCTATTCCGCCCGATCCCCGTCAGGTCGCGATTTCATAGGGGTCTGGCAGGCTGTGGCGATGACCACAGAGGTGTGTGCCGTGCTCCTCGCCGCCGGCGCCGGGCGGAGATTCGCCGGCCCGGGACACAAGCTGCGCGCCTCACTCGACGGCTCGAGCGTATTCGCGCACGCACTGGAGAGCGTCCTCGCCAGCGCCATCGGCCCCGTCATCGTCGTCGTCGGCGCCGACGATTTCTCCGACGAAGTCAGCCGCGTCGTCGCCGCGCTGCCGGCGGCGTCACGGGTGCCGGTCTCCGTGGTGAACAACCCGCAATGGGCAGACGGGATGGCGACGTCTCTGCACGCGGGATTCGACGCCGCGGCCGAGCGGGGGCTGGACGTCGTCGTCGTCGGTCTCGCCGATCAACCGCGCATCGATCCGGACGCGTGGCGACGTCTCGCCGACTGCGCGTGCGAACTCGCCGTGGCAACGTACGACGGAGAGCGCGGTCATCCCGTGCGCATCGCCCGACGCTGGTGGTCCGACATTCCCGTCGTCGGTGACGAAGGCGCCCGTCAGCTGCTGCGTAAGGAAGCCGAAATCGTGTGCGAAGTAGCCTGTCGCGGAACGCCGACGGATGTCGACACGAGGGACGATCTCACCCGCATCAGCGGGCGAACGTCTCCGCAGTGACGACGACCGGGCAATCGACGAGACAGATCGAAGGAGTAGTCCATGGACCTGCGACACGAATTCACGGTGGCGGTGCCGATCGCCGACGCATGGCGCATTCTCACCGACCTCGAGCGCATCGCACCGTGCCTGCCCGGCGCGCAGTTGACCGAAGTCGAGGGTGACACGTACCGCGGTCACGTCGGCGTGAAGGTCGGCCCGGTCGTCGCCCAATTCAAGGGTCAGGCGTCGTTCATCGAGCGCAACGACGCGACGTACACGGCGGCGTTGAAGGGTGAAGGTCGTGACACGGGTGGCAAGGGCAACGCGTCGGCCATCATCACGGCGTCGTTGACGTCGGAGTCGGCAACGTCAACGCGCTGCAACGTGCACACCGACCTCACGATTTCGGGAAAGGTCGCCCAGTTCGGTCGCGGTGCTCTCGCCGACGTCAGCGACAAGCTGCTTGCCCAATTCGTCGACAACCTCAACACGCTCATTGCCTCGGGCGGTATCGGAGCATCGAGCGGCACCACCGCCACCCCAGCGGCGGCACCAACTCCCGCGGCAACCGCGTCCGCAGCACCGGCGTCGGCACCGACTCCCCCGCCGGCATCTGCACCGACACCCGCTGCACCCACTGTGCCAACTACTTCGTCTGTGTCGACTACGTCGTCTGTGCCAACACCGACGTCGGCCGCCGTTTCGTCGACACCCCCTGCACCGGTGACAGCGACACCGACAACAGGGACACAGTCGACAGCAACACCGTCGACGCCTGCGCAAACCGCACCGACGATCCGCAAAATCGACGGTCCGGCCGCAGAGCCGATCAACCTCCTGGAGACGGCAGGATCGACGATGGTGAAGCGCCTCGTGCCCGCCGTCATCGTCATCGCCGGCGTCGTCATCGCGGCGGTGCTGCTGCTCTGACCGCGTCACAGGCAGATCGGGAGCGCGTCGCCGAATTGCTCGGTCGTCGCCCGCGCGGCGACTTCGACGTCATCGTGCGCGACGCCGCGGGTGATCCGCGTGTCGTACGCAACGCCCCGCTCCTCGACGACGCAACCCCGATGCCCACCCGTTACTGGCTCGTCGGTTCGCGCGACATAAAACGCGTCTCGCAACTCGAGGCCGACGGCGGAGTTGATGCCGCCGAACGCGAGATCGATCCCGAAACGCTCGCTGCCGCCCACGCGGCATATGCCAACGAACGTGACACCGCGATGCCCACCGATCACACCGGACCGCGTCCGAGTGGCGGGGTGGGCGGTACGCGTCGCGGAGTGAAGTGCCTGCACGCCCACTTCGCTGCGTGGCTGGCGGGTAACGACGATCCGGTCGGTGCGTGGGTCGCGGTGAAACTCGGGGAAGCGCGCTGATGCGGATCGCCGCCATCGACCTCGGGTCGAATTCGTCCAACCTGCTCATCGCCGACGTGCGCGACGGACGCCTCGTCGACGTTCACCGCGAGGTGCGCGTCACGCGACTCGGCGAAGGTGTCTCTGCCACGGGCGTGCTCGGTGCGGCGGCAATCGATCGCGTGTGCACCACGGTCGCGACGTACGCCGAACTCATCCGCAGTCACGGCGTGACGACGACGACGATCGGCGCCACGGCTGCGTGCCGCATCGCAACGAACACCCAGGACTTGTTCGCCCGCGTCCACGACATCGTCGGCACGACTCCGCGCTTGCTGTCCGAACGCGAGGAGGCCGAGCTGGCGTGGCACGGCGCACTTCGTGACCGCCAGACGGACGCGCGCGGCGCTCCCGGCGGGAACGCCCCGACGATGGTCATCGACATCGGTGGCGCATCGACCGAACTGACGGTCGGCACGAGCGACGTCGACGGCACGGTGAGCCTGCCCTTCGGTGTCGTCTCGCTCACGGAATCGGAGCTGCACCACGATCCACCACGCCCCGAAGAACTGTCGAATGCAGTGTCGATCGTCGGGGATGCCGTCGACAATGCGGTTCTCGAACAGCCGCTCATCGGCTCCGCGACGCATGTCGTCGGCGTCGCGGGAACGATCGTCACGATCGCCGCCGTCGAACTCGGACTCGCGACGTTCGATGCGACGCGCCTGCACGGCATGTCGCTGACGAAGGACGCCGCCGAGGACGTGTTCCGCACGCTCGCAACGGAGAAGCTCGCCGACCGCATTCACAATCCCGGTCTGCCCCGCGAGCGCGCCGACGTCATCGTCGCCGGGTGCTGCCTGCTCGTCGCGATCATGCGCCGACTCCACCTGTCCGAGATCACCGTGAGCACGCACAACCTCCTCGACGGACTCGCCCTCGCCGCGATGCGCAACGACGGTCCGTCCACTGCGTCGCAGGTGTCGCCGTGACGGCGCGCCACGGCGGACGCGTCGTGCATCCGGCCGGCAACCCCCACGCACCGACGCGTCTGTACGGACGACGGATCATGCTGCGTCCGCTCACCGAATCGGACTTCGAGGCGTACGGCGAGGTGCGACGCCGCAACGGTGAGTGGTTGACCGCCTGGGAACCGACACGTCCCGCAGGCACCTCCGATCCCGCCCTCGACCGCACCGCGTTCCGGCAGCGCTGCGTGGCCCGTGAACGTGAGCGCGCGGGGGGACATGCGTACTCCTTCGGCGTCTTCGTCGATTCGGCGTTCGTCGGCGAGGTGAACCTGAACAACGTCATGCGCGGCGCGATGCAATCGGGCACGATCGGTTACTGGATCGACCGTGACCGCGCCGGCAACGGATACATCGCCGAGGGCGTCGTCGTCATCACGAAGTTCGCCTTCGACGACTTGCGCTTGCACCGCGTCGAGGTGTGCATCATTCCGCGCAACCGCAACAGCTTGCGCGTGATGGAGAAGGTGGGCTTTCGCCACGAGGGTCGAGCGCTCGGATTCCTCGAGATCAACGGCGTGTGGGAAGACCACGACCGTTTCGGGTGTACGAGCGAGGAATGGACTGCCCGACGTGACGCGCTGAGCAGCACGTGGCTGTAGCGAACAGGCAGTAGCCGGGGCTCGGACACCCACCTCGCCGGAGTCCGAAGGCAAGGTCCCGGTCCGTTCTCGAGTTTGGCACGGTGACCCGTGGCACGGTACGGTCAAGCCACGGTTACACAACCGCAACAAGGGGGACCCATACACATGAAACGCAAGACACTCGTCGCCGCGCTCACGGCACTCGGGCTCGTGGTTGTCACGGCCTGTGGTGGCTCGAGCGACGACACTGCCACGGAAGACACCGTGGCGACCGAAGAGACCACTGCGGAAGCAACGGGTGAAAGCCCCGCCGACATCGCGCTCGCGCGCGTTGAGGCACTTTCGCAGCCCGTCACCGAGCTCGACTTGGGCCCGGCGCCGACGTCAGTTCCGGAAAACAAGACCGTGTTCTACATCACCTGCTCCGTGCCGGTATGTGCTGAGATCGGCTCCGGAGTCGAAGAGGCAGTAGCGGCACTGGCCTCGAAGGGCTGGACGATCAAGACCACGTCGCACCAGGACACGCCCGACACCGTCGCGGCGGCCTTCGATGCGGCCATCGCGGCGAAGCCTGACGTCGTCATGACGAGCGGCAACCCGCGCGAATGGTTCCAGACCCAGCTCGACACGCTCGAGTCGATGAACATCCCGGTCATCTCGTGGTCAATTCCCGAGCCGTTCGAACCGGGCAAAGGCATCGCCGTGAACATCCTGTCCGGTGACGACTACTTCTATTACGGAGTGGTCATGGCCGACTACGCGTACGCCAACAGCCCGAACAAGAACATCCTGTTCGTCGGTCTGCCGGTGTTCCCCGTGTTGTCACTCGTGCAGGACGGCTTCAAAGCCGAGATCGAACTCATTTGCCCCGAGTGCACGGTGAAGTTCCAGGAGATCGGCCTCGCCGACCTCGGAACGAACCTGCCCGGCCAGATGGTGTCGGCTCTCCAGGCCGACCCGAACCTCGACTTCATTGCCTACGCATTCGGCGGCATGATGTTCGGCGTTCCGGAAGCACTCGAAGCTGCGGGACTCGTCGACCAGGCGAAGGCCGTGTCGCAGGCCGGCTCACCGATGAACTTCCAGTTCATTGCCGACGGCAAGCACCAGACCGGTGAGTTCGCACTCGCCTCGGGTCTGCTCGGCTGGCGCGCAGTCGACATCGCGATCACGCTGTTCACCGACGGCACGATCTCGAAGTCGCCGGCCATCGAGGGCATCTTCGACAAGACCGACATCGGTCTCAACGGTCTGCCCCGCCAGATCCTCACGCAACCCACGGTGAAGGATCCGACCGCGCTGTGGCCCGGAATCGAAGGATTCCAGGACCTGTTCAAGCAGCGCTGGGGACTCAGCTGATCCCACGCGGCTAGCGGCACCGCACGGTGTCGTTGCAACATCACTGCCAAGGGCCGCCGGGATTTTCCCGGCGGCCCTTGTGCAAGCCAGCATCGAATTCACCGGATCTGGCGCTCGGAATCGTGGCGACGAACTCACGCAAAGGAGGTACGGAGATGTCAGAACGACAAACGGTCACACCCGTCCTCGACGTCGAGACGCTGTCGAAGACGTACCCCGGTCAGCGCGCACTTGTCGAGGCCTCGTTGCAGGTGATGCCCGGCGAGGTGCACGCCCTCATCGGCCAGAACGGCTCGGGCAAATCCACTCTCATCAAGACGATCGCCGGGTACGTCAAGGCCGACCACGGCGCACGAGTGCGGTTCAACGGCGAACCGATCGATCTGTGGCATCCGCGCCACGACCAGCGTGACCGCATCCGCATCGTTCACCAGGATCTCGGTCTCGTCCCCACACTGTCCACCATCGAGAACCTCGCGCTCGGACGCGGCTTCGACACCGGCGCACTGAAGAACATCCGCTGGCGGCGCGAGGCAAAGCGTTGCCAGGAATTGCTGCTCGGATTCGGTCTTGCGCCCGACGTGCGCAGCCCCGTCGCCACACTCACCGCGGCGGAGCGCACCGCCGTTGCCATCGTGCGCGCCTTGCAGGACTGGGACGACTCCGCTCCCGGCTTGCTCATCCTCGACGAACCCACTGCGTCACTGAACCGCGGTGAGGTCGATGCCCTGTTCCGCGAAGTGCGCCGACTCACCGAACGCCGCGCGGGAGTGATCTTCGTCAGCCACGTACTGCCCGAGGTGCTGGCTCTCGCCGATCGCATCACCGTTCTGCGCGACGGCAAGGTCGTCGCCGCCGGCGAACGTGCGTCGGACCACGACACCGCAAGCCTCGTGCGACTCATGGTCGGGCGTGACATCGGCGCACACGTGCAGCACGACGACAAGGACTTCGGCCTGAACACGCTCGAGGTGGAGAACGTCTTCGGCATGACGCTGAAGGGAGTCACTTTCAAGGTGCGCGCCGGCGAGGTCGTCGGCTTCGCCGGACTCGTCGGGTCGGGTCGTGACGAAATCGGCACCGCCGTGTTCGGCGCAACGCCGCGCTTCGCCGGCAAGGTTCTCGTGAACAAGAAGAAGGTGTTCGCCCATCCGCACGAATCGGTGAAGGCCGGCATGGCACTCGTGCCCGCCGACCGCAAGCGGCTCGGCCTCATCGCTTCGGACCGACTCGAGGAACACGTGCCGCTGCCTCGTCTGTCCACGCACCGCCGCGGCCCGAAGATCGCAATGACGCCGCTGCGCGAGGACGTCCAGGACTGGGTCGAGCGACTGCAGGTCGAGCCACCGATTCTGCGCCGTCGACTCGAGAAGTTCTCCGGCGGCAACCAACAAAAATCGGTGCTCGCGCGCTGGCTGCGCACGAACCCGAAGGTGCTCATCCTCGACGAACCGACCCAGGGCGTCGACGTCGGTGCCAAAACCGCGATCTACGAGAAGATCGACGAATTCGCCCGCAACGGCGGCGCCGTCATCGTCACCTCACCGGACCCCGAGGAACTCGTCCGACTGTGCGACCGCGTACTCGTTCTGCGCGGCGGAATGATCGCCTGCGAGCTCTCGGGATCGAACCTCACGACGAGCCGCATCGTCACCGAAACGCTCGGCGCCACGAGTTTGCGCGCCGGAACGCGGGTGGTCGAGCGCAAGCTCGGCTTCACCGTCATTCGTGACGACGCACCCGCAACGACGAACGCTTCCCTGACAACGCGCACGAAGGAGACGACATGAGCAATGCCGAAGGTCCGCTGAAGGTCGATCCGGCCACCGGGGAAGTCGAGGCACGACTCGTCCTCAAGCAGAACAAGATCACGCGACGCTGGCGACTGAAGTACGACCGCGTCGAGCGCCGCGAGAAGATCGACAGCCGTTTCGACACACGTCGATCGCCCTTCAAGTGGCGCAAGCTCCACCCGCGCAACATCGGTGTGCTCTATCTCTATGCCGCGACGTGGATCATCTACACCGCGTGGGTGCCCGACACCTGGCTGACCTGGCTCACCCACCGCTCGGTCATCAACCAACAGGCAATTCTCATCGTCGTGGCGATCGGCCTCATCATCCCCCTGGCCAGCGGCGTGTTCGACCTTTCGATCGCAGCGACGATTTCGGCATCGGCAGTCGTCGTGTCGTGGTTGCTCGTCGACCGCGCGTGGCCCGTGTGGCCCGCAATCGGTGCCGCGTTGCTGCTCGGACTCGTCATCGGTGCGATCAACGCGTTCCTCATCGTGAAGATACGCATCGACTCGTTCATCGCCACGTTGGGAATGAGCTCGATCCTCACTGCCTTCGCCGTGTGGCGGTCGGGCAACCGGTCGATTCTCGGCATGCCCGATTCGTTCCTGTCGCTGACGACCGAATTCGCCTTCGGTCTGCGCACCTCGGTGATCATCGCCGTCGTGCTCGCCGTCATCGCCTGGTTCGTCATCGAGCACACACCCGTCGGGCGGTACTTCTTCGCCACCGGTGGCGGTCGCGACGCCGCGCGGCTCGCCGGCATCCACACCGACCGGTACATCTTCGCGGCGATGGTCGTCTCGGCATTCGTCGCCTCGATCGCCGGCGTGCTCCTCGCCTCCCAGTACGGCTCCACCCAGGCCCAGTCGGGCGCTCCGTACCTGCTCCCCGCGTTTGCCGCGGTGTTCCTCGGTTCCACGCAGTTCAAGCGCCGCTTCAACGTTCCGGGAACCTTCCTCAGCGTGATCGTGCTACAAAGTGGAGTGAAGGGGCTGCAACTGGCAGGAGTCGCCGTTCTATGGGTGGAAAACCTCTTCTTCGGTCTGGCACTCATCATCTCCGTCGGTTTGTCGACGTACCAACGCCGCGTGCACGGCGGTCAGCGTCGCTGGTGGCGTCGCGAGGAGAGCGGCCCCGAGTACCTGCTCGGTCGCATCATGCGCTGGGGCACGAACTCGACCCCCGAGGCGCGCGAGTGGTGGCACGACCCCGCGGATTCCCAGGCACACCATCATCGCCCGAGCCGCCAACGTCGCAAGAAGATCAGCCGTTACTTCCCACGTAGACGAAAGAAGGAGAACTCATGAGCCTCGTCGGAGCCAAGGTCCTGCGCAAGGAGGACCCGCGCCTTCTCACCGGTCGCGCCCAGTTCGTCGACGACATGAAGCCGACGAACGTCGCGTTCGCCCAGTTCGTCGTGTCGGAGCACGCGCACGCGAACATCCTTTCCATCGACACGCGCGACGCGTTGAAGATGCCCGGTGTTCTCGGCATCTGGACGTCGCACGACTTCGTCGACTACCCCGACCTTCCCGGTGGCGTTCCCGATCTCGAGCGTCCGCCGCTCGCCACGGGTCGCGTGCGCTGGGCGGGTGAACCCGTTGCCGTCGTCGTTGCCGAGGATCGCTACGCCGCAGCCGATGCAGTTGCCGCCGTCCGCGTCGAATACGAGGTGCTGCCTGCCGTCACGACGATCTCCGAGGCGGTTGCGCCCAACGCGCCGCTGCTGTTCCCCCACCACGGATCGAACGCCGTCGTCACCGTGCCGATGGTCGACGACCTCGAGCGCGTCATGGAGTCGTGCGACATGCGCGCCACGTTGCACCTCGTCAACCAGCGCTGCGCCGTCGTACCGATCGAGCCGATGGGATGCCTCGCCGACTGGACGATGGAAGGCCTCACGTTGTGGGCCACCTTCCAGGCGCCGCACCACCTGCGCAACAAGGTGGCGGCGTGGTTGAATATCCCGCACACGCAGTGCCGCGTCATCGCGCCCGCGGTCGGCGGCGGATTCGGCGCAAAGATCGTGTGGTCGCCGGAATTGTTCGTCACTCCGCTGCTCTCGAAGTGGACGGGCCGCCCCGTGAAGTTCATGCAGTCGCGCACCGAGGCGATGCTGCAGATGACCCACGGCCGCGACCAGGAACACGATCTCGAAGTCGGCTTCGACAAGAACGGCAAGATCAAGGCCCTGCGCTTCGTCGTCACGCAGAATCTCGGTGCATACCCCGATCCGACCGGCATGGGATTGCCGGTGCTCACGAACTGGATGGCGGCGGGTTGCTACAAGGTGCCGAAGGTGCAGACCGCGTTCCGCTCGGTCGTCACGAACACGACACCGGTTGCGGCGTACCGCGGTGCCGGCCGGCCGGAAGCGACGTACTCGATCGAGCGCCTCGTCGACCTCGTGGCCGACCGCACGGGACTCGACCCCGTCGAGGTGCGGATGCGCAACTTCATCCAACCGAACGAGTTCCCCTACGAGACGCACAACGAGGCGGTCATTTACGACTCGGGCAACTTCCCCGAAGCCCTGCGCGAGTGCGTGCGACTGCTCGATTACGACGCGGTGAAGGCGCAGCAAGCCGCCCACCGCAACGATCCGACGAAGCCGCTCATCGGCATCGGATTCTCGACGTGGATCGAGATTGCCGGCTTCGGCCCGAATGGCTCGCTCGAGGGATTCGGCCACCTCGCGTCGTGGGAGTCGGCGCAAGTTCGCATTCATCCCGACGGCTCGTGCACGCTGTTCATCGGTTCATCGCCGCACGGTCAGGGCACCGAAACGGTCGTGTCGCAGATTGCGGCCGACGAACTCGGCATCTCCTTCGACCGGATCAACGTCGTGCACGGCGACACGGCAACGGTGATTCAGGGCATCGGCACGATGGGCAGTCGTTCGGTGCCGATGGTCGGATCGGCGACGAAGGTGGCGAGCCAGCGTCTGCTCGTTCGGGCGAAGAAGATTGCCGCACACCTGCTCGAGGCAGCCGAGGAAGACCTCGACGTTGCCGACGACGCCTTCAGCGTCAAGGGCTCACCGGGCAAGAAGGTCGGTTGGTCGGACGTTGCGTTGGCAAGCTTCCAACCCCTGCGCCTGCCGCCCGAACTGCAGGCCGGCACGCTCGAAGAGCGTCTCTTCCAGGAGAGTCCGAACTTCTCGTACCCCTCGGGTGCGTACGGTTGCGTCGTCGAAATCGACCGGCGCACGGGCAAGGTGAAGGTTGTCAAGATGATCCTCGTCGACGACTGCGGCACGGTGATCAATCCGTTGCTTGCCGAAGGACAGGTGCACGGCGGTGCGGCACAGGGAATCGCCCAGGCGCTGTACGAGGAGATGAAGTACGACCCGGACACCGGTCAGCCGATCACCTCGAATCTCGTCGACTATCTCATTCCCTCGGCGCCCGATCTTCCCGGCTTCATCCCCGGTCGAATCAACACACCGTGCCCGAACAACCCGCTCGGAGCGAAGGGAATCGGCGAATCGGGGGCGATCGGAAGTCCGCCGTCGATCGTCAACGCGATCGTCGATGCCCTCTCCCACCTCGGCGTCGAGCACCTCGACATGCCGGTACTTCCCGAGAAGATCTGGGCCGCAATGAACTCGCACAACACGAACGGAGCAGCACGATGAGACGAATCGAAATCACCATCAACGGCCGCAAGCACTCCCACGAGGTGGAGGATCGCACGCTGCTCATCCACTTCATCCGCGAGCACGCACGGCTCACCGGCTCGCACATCGGCTGCGACACGTCGAACTGCGGAGCCTGCACGGTGCTGCTCGACGGCGAAGCCGTGAAGAGCTGTACGGTTCTCGCGGCGCAGGCCGAAGGTCAGTCGGTGACGACGATCGAAGGCCTCAGCGGTCCGTTCGACGGGCTGAGCAACGTACAGGAGGGCTTCCGCCAGGAACACGGCCTGCAGTGCGGCTACTGCACACCGGGAATGCTCATGGCGTGCACCGCACTGCTCAACGAGAACCCGAACCCCAGCGACGGCGAGATCCGCCACGCTCTCGAGGGCAACATCTGCCGCTGCACGGGCTACGAGATGATCGTCAACTCCGTGCGCTGGGCTGCCGAGAACGCAGGAGGTCCGAAGTGATTCCCGCACCGTTCACGTACGTCAAGGCCCGCACGATGGCCGAGGCGCACGAGGCACTCGCCACGCACGGCGACGAGGCGAAGCTGCTCGCCGGCGGCCACTCGCTCATTCCGCTGATGAAGTTGCGCCTCGCGACGCCGAGCGTGCTCGTCGACATCGCGTCGTTGCCCGGTTTGTCGGGGATCCGCCACGAGGGCAACGAGCTCGTCGTCGGCGCACTCACACGTCACGTGCTCGTCGAACGCTCACCCGAGGTCAACCGACTCGTTCCACTGCTCGCCCGCACCGCCGCACTCGTCGGCGATCCGCAGGTGCGCAACCGCGGCACGATCGGCGGATCGGTGGCGCACGGTGACTCGGCATCGGATCTTCCCGTCGCCCTGCTCGCACTCGGAGCGACGTTCGTCGCCACCGGTCCGACCGGGTCGCGGTCGATCACCGCGAAGGATTTCTTCGTCGGCTTCTGGCAGACCGCTCTGCAGCCGAACGAGATTCTCACCGAGATCCGTATTCCCGTCACGGGCGCGGGCTCGAGCTACCAGAAGTTCACGGTGCGCTCACAGGACTGGGCGGTCGTCTCGGTGGCCGTTGCCGGTGACGCGATCGCGCTCGGTGCCATGGGTGAGATCCCGCTGCGGGCGACGGGCGTCGAAGAGGCCCTGCGCAACGGTGCAGCCGTGCGCGAGGCGGCGCAACTCGCCGATCGCGACACGTCACCGTCGTCGGATATCCGCGCCTCGGCCGACTACCGCCGCCACCTCGCGCGCGTCCTCACCGAAGACGCGCTCACTGACTCTGGTCGTTGACACACGATCAGAGTCACAGCAACATGTTGCTCGCCGGTAACGGCCGGCGAGCATCTCATCAACACGTTGCTGGTCGTTGACACACGACCAGAGTCACAGCAACACGTTGCTGGCCGGTAGCAAACGACGTCAGATGAGGCGCGCGAGTTCGTACGCCTGACGGGTGGCGAACGTCCAACGACGCGGAGCGTACGCATCCCCAAGCAGATGCACGTTCGGATGGCGGTGCTTCAACTGCGCGTACAGATCGTTCTCCGAGTGACTGCCCGTCGCGAGCACCACCGAGTCGACCCCGTCGATGCGTCGCTCGCGGTAGCTGAACGCATGCGCCACGACGAGATGGTCGCGTTCGATGCGCACGAGCTTGGTGCTCGTCACCACCGTTCCCCCGACTTCGTCGAAGCGGGCGAGCATGGCGCCGATCGAATACGCGCCGATCAACTGTGACGGCGTCACCGTCGGATACACGACCGTGACCTCGTGGCCGAGACTCGCGAGGTGATCGGCAACCGACAGCGGACTCGGTCGGTCGTCCTCGGCAATGACGACAACTCGCTTGCCGAGGCGTGACGGATCGTCGAGTGCCTGCGGCACGGTGAACACGTGCGGCAGGTCGACCCCGTCAACGAGAGGAGGACGAAACTTTGCACCCGTGGCCGTCGCAACGACGTCGGCACCGAATGCAAGCACGGAATCGACGTCGGCGTGCTTGCCCGTGACCACGTCGACACCCGCCTCTTCGAGACGCCACTTCTGCCACGTAATCCACCGCTCGTAGGCGCGGTTGCTGCGGAGACGGGCGGCGATGGCGAGTTGACCGCCGAGGTGGTCGCTGCGCTCCCACAGCGTGACGTCGTGCCCGCGTTCGGCGGCGAGACCTGCAAGTTCGAGGCCGGCGGGGCCGGCACCGATGACGAGCACCTTGCGCTTGTCCTTGGCCGGCACGAGCGGTCCGTCGGTCTCGTGGCCGGCAAACGGGTTGCTCGCACAACCAAAACGCAGTCCCTCGACGACGATGCGGTGGATGCAGTCGTTGACGCCGACGCACGGTCGGATCGACTGCGCGCGTCCGCGCTTCAGTTTGTTCACGAAGTTCGGGTCGGCGAGGTTCGCGCGCACCATGCCGACCATGTCGGCAAGGCCCTGCTCAACGATTTCGGCGGCACGATCGGCGGTCGACACGCGTCCGACGTAGATGACGGGCAGCTTCGTCGCCTTCTTCATTTCGCCGGCGAGCGCCGCCCACTGTCCCTCGGCGAAGGTGAACGGTGCGATGTACGACGGAGCCCCCCAGTTGTTGCCGACGTCGACGCTGAAGTAGTCGACGAGGCCCTCGTCGGTGAACCGACCGACGAGGTACTCGCAGTAGTCGGCACCGTACCCGCCGGGCATGAGCTCGTCCATGCACAGACGCAGACCGACGGTGACGTCCTTGCCGATGTGACTGCGGATCGATTCGACCACCTCGCGCAGGAAGCGACGCCTGTTCTCGGGTGTACCGCCGTAG
>JBIIDI010000142.1:0-3863 GCA_044238425.1 Ilumatobacteraceae bacterium | reverse complement strand
AGCCATGTGTGGGCCGAGCGCGCCCTCGACCGTGCGCGGCGCATCGACGACTCCGCCGACCGCAGCGCACCGTTCGTCGGCGTGCCGATTCTCCTGAAGGACCTCAATGCACATTGGGCGGGATACGAACTGAGCAACGGCAATCTCGCGATGAAACGGGCGAACTACGTCTCCACCGAGACGACTGCACTCGTCGAACGCTTCCTCGCCGCCGGATTCGTTCCGCTCGGACGTACGACGAGTTGCGAGTGGGGAAGCCTGCCGGTCACCGAGTCGCGCGCATGGGGCGCGACGCGGAATCCGTGGAACACCGCGCACACGAGCGGAGGCTCGAGCGGCGGCAGCGCCGCCGCCGTCGCTGCGGGAATAGTCGCCGTCGCACACGCGTCGGACGGTGGCGGGAGCATTCGCATACCCGCCTCGTGTTGCGGACTCGTCGGACTGAAGCCGAGCCGAGGACGCGTCTCACCCGCCCCGTTGCGCGACGACTCCGGTCTCGCCGTCGAGTTGTGCGTGTCGCGCGACGTGCGCGACACGGCAGCGATGCTCGATGCAGTGGCCGGGCCTGCCGTCGGTGACGCGATCGTCGCACCGTCTCCCCCGCACTCGTTCGTCGACGCACTCGACGCACCGCTTCCGTCCCTGCGCATCGGCGTGCTCGATCACGACCCCCTCGGCGAACCCGTCGATTCGTCCTGCGTCGACGCCGTGCGGCGCACGGCCGATGCACTCGCACAACTCGGCCATGCGGTGCGCGCCGCATGGCCCGAGGCGCTCGCCGATGCCGACTTCCCGCGGCGCTTCATCGCGATGTGGTCGACGAACATGGCTCTCGCCCATCGCCAGGTCGCCGATGTCATCGGCCGCCCACTCGCCGAAGACGAAGTCGAGCCCGTCAATCTCGCCCATTCCCGCAACGCCGCACGGCTCAGCGCCCCGGAACTCGCCGAGTCGCAACACGCCGCACACGAGTTCCGCCGCCGCATGGCCCGGTGGTGGCACGACTCCGGGGACATTCTCGTCACACCAACGCTCGCCGCTCCACCGTTGCGGATCGGCGAGTTGTGGGAGGACGATTCCGACCCGCTCGCCGCGTCGCGCGCCGCGTCACGCTGGGTGCGCTTCACCATGCAGTACAACGTCACCGGACAACCGGCGATCAGCCTGCCGATCGGTCGCACCCGCGACGGACTCCCCGTCGGCGTCCAGCTCGTTGCCGCATGGGGGCGCGAGGACCTTCTGCTCGGTCTTGCCGCACAACTCGAACGCATCGTCGGTTGGAGTCACGTTGCGCCGCGATGAGTCCACCCGGCGCAACGCCGCACGCGTTGCCGGTCGCCGACGCCGGCGTGGCGCGGGTGCGTGGACTACGGTGACGTGCGGGGGGTGCGCAATGAAAGTGACCGTTGACGCGGATGCTTGTCAGGGTCAGCAGATGTGCGCAATCGCCGCACCCGAGGTGTTCGGCAGCGACGAGTGGGGCCATGCGGTCGTGCTCATCACCGGCGAGGTTCCTGCAGGGTTGCGCGACAAGGTTCGTCGTGCGCAGGCGAACTGCCCGGAGAACGCGATTCGGATCACCGGCGAGTGAACCGGCGTTGAATCACGCACGGAAACGGATGACATCATGACGATCGAAGTATCGAAGAACGAATACGGACGCTCGGTGGCGGGCGTCAACCTTGCGGTGTTCTTCTGGGGCATCACGCCGGTGTTCGTGAAGGCATCGGACTCGACATCATCGGCCCTTCTCGCCTTTCGCCTGCTGCTCACCACTCCGGTGGCGTTCTGGTTCTTCTTTCGCGAAGGATCGCGAATCAACCGCAAGATCATGACGGTGGCGATCGTCCCCGCGCTCTTCTTCTACATCTCGACGGGAAGCGGCTACGCCGCGTTCCAGCAGACGTCGATTGCAAATGCCATGCTCATCAGCCAGCTCGCTCCCGTCATCGTGCTGTTCGCCGCACCGATCATGTTCAAGGAGCGGCTCGATCCGCGACGCGTGATGCTCGCGATCACCGCACTCGGCGGTGCCGTGCTCGTCGTGCTCGGCGGCGGCAAGACGGACAATGCCACGCTCGTCGGGGACCTGTGGGCGGTGTCGAACTGCATCACGTGGGCGATCTACTTCCTCATGGTGAAACGTCAGCGCGATCTCGGGGCGAAGTTGTGGGAATTCCTCGCACCGGTGATGCTCTGGACGACGATCTTCGCCTTCATCGGGCCCGTCTTCCTCCGCCAGTCACTGGCCGTCGACACCGTGTTCGACTGGTTGATGGTGCTCTCCGTCGGATTCCTCAGCATGACGGCCCATGCGCTGCTCACCTGGGCACAGCGCAACATGGAGGCCACCTACACCTCGTTGCTCATGCTCGGCATGCCGATCATCTCGGCAATCTCGGCCTACGTGGTCTTCCGCGAGAAGTTGTCGGCCCTGCAATTCCTCGGTGGATTCATCGTCGTGACGTCGCTCGCGCTCGTCACGCTCGTGTCGAGTCGCCTCAACCGTTCAATTGCAAGCGTTCCCGACCCCGCCTGAGCGTCGCGATCTGTTCATCGGCCGTTGCCGAGTCGAGGAACCGGTTCATCACTTCCATGTTGATCGGCGCGATTGCCGGCACCCGCGCCATGAGCGCGTCGATCGGGAACTCACCGTCGCCGGGTACCTCGCGGTAGTAGAGACAGTCGTAGATGTAGTTCGGATCGGCGGGAACCAGGGTTCCGTCGTTCACCTGCACGTTGTACACGCGCGCCCAGTCGACTTCGTCGAGTTCGGAGATTCCCCGGCCGCGCATCACGTGCCAGAAGTCGACGCACGTGCCGACGTTCGGGTGACCCGCGGCATCGGCAAGACGCTGTGCGGTCGACGCATCGGGGATCGGCGTCGTCGGAATGAATTCCAGGGCGAGCTTCGTGCCGTACGGCGCGAGTTCGGTGGCAAAGTTGCGCAACCAGCGGGCGGAAGCGTCGACGTCGAGCGGCTCGCTCTCCCCCTCGACGCGGAACATCGCGATCGTCTGGATCGTGTCGACACCGAATCGTTCGACGAGGTGTCGGCACGTGCGCGCCTGTTCGTCGTTGCCGATGACGAGCGCCTCGATCTCGGCAATCTTCAGCCCGTGTTCGTCGAGGATGCGCTGCATCCGATCGTCGTCGTAACCGAGATCGAGCAGGCGCTTGTACTCACCACCACGGTTGGAGATCGATCCGGCGTTGAGGCCGACGGAATTGAAGCCCGCTTCGGCGGCGATTCTCACGCGCTCCTCGAAGTCGACCTTGCGCAGGCACGAGTGTGCGACGAGGACGTTGCGCGTATGCATGGCACTCCCAACGGGATTTGAACCCGTGCCGCCACCTTGAGAGGGTGGTGTCCTAGGCCGCTAGACGATGGGAGCCAGGAATCCTCAGGCTATCCGTGGAGCCCGGGGAGATTCCCCCGACGGACTCGTCGACTGGTTGGGGAGCAAGGAATCGAACCCTGAATAACAGAACCAGAATCTGCTGTGTTGCCAGTTACACCACTCCCCAGTGGTGCGATCAGTGTACCCAGCGGTCGAGTCGTTCAAATCCCACGAGCCGACCGATCATGACACCGAGTGCCTCGCGCGCGTTGCGACGGCCCGCGTCGACACCCCGTGTCACCCCGGTGCGCGTCGCCGACACGTGCGCGGTCATTCCCATCTCTCGCGCGGAGAGGGCCGCGCGCAACATGTGGTACGGATCGCTAACGAGCAGCATGTCCCGCGCACCCGCCTGCTCGACGACGTCGCGCACCCCGCGCAACGATTCGACGGTCGTGCGGCCGAGAGTCTCGGCGAGGATCGCAGCGTCGGGAATTCCCCGCTCGACGAGGTAACGCCGCG
>JBIIDI010000037.1:0-13593 GCA_044238425.1 Ilumatobacteraceae bacterium | reverse complement strand
GGGAGAATGCACGAACCCGGTGCACGACGCATGGCGTCGGCGGCGCGGACCCGGACGCACTCACCGCAGGCGTCTCGTCGACCCTGGCGGAATGTCGTGGCGAGGTGGATCGTGGTGCTTGCGCATCGCGATCACTTTGCCGCGGCATCGACGGGTGAGCGCCAATGCCGTGAGTCATAGAGTGTACCGCCGTGAGCGCCGACTCCCCGCTTCCCGATTCGTCCATGGATGACGGGGACTCCACGGCACTCGACGAGGCGCAGCGCGCGCTCGAAGAGGCCCGTCGCCGCATCGGCGAAGTCCCCGCCCAGGTGGTCGTTCTCAACCACGCGATGGGGCTGTACGAGCTTGCCGCCATTCACCTCTCGGCTCAGCCGCCGCGGCTCCCCGACGCGTCACTGGCAATCGATGCCCTCGGCGCGCTGGTGGAGAACCTCGGCGACAGACTCGGCGACGAAGCCCCGACGATGCGCGATGCCCTGACGAACATCCGCATGGTGTTCGTCCAGTACTCGCGTACCTGAACGTCGGTTCGTACGTCCCTCCCCGGCGCAACGTGCCGGGTGACGCGAAAGTCAGTGGATGATCTTGGAGATCGGCAGTTCGAGGATGTCGGTGGCACCGGCATCCTTCAGCGCGGGAATGACGGTGTTCACCGTGGTCTTGGCGACGACCGACTCGACGGCCCAGTCGCCCGATGCGAGCTTCGACACCGTCGGTGACTTCGCGGCGGGCAGCACGGCGAGAACTTTCTCGTAGTTCGCGTCGCTGACGTTCAACTTCACGAGCACCTTGCCGCGCGCCTCGAGCGAACCGTTGAGCAGCGTGAGCAGCTGCAGCATCGCGTGGCGCTTCGCCGGGTCGGCCGCCGACACGGGGTTGGCGATGAACTCGGTGTGGCTCGTGAGGATCGTGTCGATGATCCGCAAGCCCGCCGCGCGCAGGGCGCGACCCGTCTCGGTGAGATCGACGACGCAATCGGCGATGTCGGGGATCTTCGCTTCGCTCGCGCCGTAGGAGAGACGAACGTCGGCGGCGATGCCGCGATCGGCGAAGAAGCGGCGGGTGAGGTTCGGGTACTCCGTCGTCACGCGCACACCGGCCGGAAGATCGGCCACCGACTTGTAGGGCGCGTCGTTGGCCACCGCGACGACGATGCGCACCGGATCGCTCGTGGCCTTCGAGTAGTTGAGCATGCCGAGCGACTCGACGGTCGACGACGTTTCTTCGATCCAGTCGCGACCGGTGATACCGACGTCAAACAGACCCTCGGCGACGTACGTCGGGATCTCCTGCGGACGCAGAATGCGCACCTCACCGACGCGCGGGTCGGCAATCGACGCCCGGTAGTCGACCTGTGACGACCGCTTCACCGTGAGGTCGGCCGCATCGAAGAGGGCGAACGTGGCGTTTTCGAGTGAACCCTTCGGCAGAACGATGCGCAACATCGCCGATGAAGGCTACGGCCCGATCGTGTCCGTTAGCCGCGCCGCGTCTACCGGCGTCGCGGTGGCTTCACGTGAGATGCGTGATGGTTGCGTCCGACGAGCCGGTCGAGCCTGCGGCGACGAGACGCGCTCCCTGCGCCCATTCGTGTGCCGCCATGTCCCGCTTGCCTTCGGGGCGCACGCGCTCGAGCACGACGGCACCGCTTCCGCAGGCGACGACGACACCGCTGCGATCGATTCGCAGCACGCTGCCGGGTCGTTGCGCAACGTCGTTCGACGCCGCATACGTGGCGTTGGCGACTCGTGCCTGCACGACCCGCACGCGCCTGTCACCGAACGTGAACCACGCGGATTCGAGTCGTGTCGTCGCCCACACCCGCTCGGCCGGGTCGGTCCACTGCAGTCGCAGCTCTTCGGGTCGAATCTTGCGCGCATAGACGACCTCGCCCGACTGCTCACGACCGTGCGGTGCACCGGCGGTGACGAGGCGAACGAGCGGTGCCGTGCTCGCCGCGACGAGCTCGTCGCGCAATGACGTCAACGTGTGGTCGGTGCGGATCGGGATCGTCACGGTGTCGTACACCTCGCCTTCGTCGAGGCCCTCGACGACGCGCATGATGCACACCCCCGTCTCGGAGTCGCCGGCGAGCAGGGCGCGCTCGACGGGTGCGGCTCCGCGCCATCGCGGCAACAACGAAAAGTGGACGTTCACCATGGGAACGACGCGCAGGACGTCGACGGGAATGAGACGCCCGTATGCGACGACGACGGCGAGATCGACGCCCGAATCGGTCACCGCACGCAGATCGTGTTCGACGCGCAGGCCGAGTTCGAGTGCCGCGGCCTTCACGGGTGACGGCGAAGTCTCCGATCCGCGCCCGCGCCGCTTGTCGGGTCCGGTGACGACGAGCGCGACGTGCACGCCCGCATCGACGAGGCTGCGCAGCGGCGCCACGGCCACGTCGGGTGTGCCGAGATAGGCGATGCTGCGGGCAGGTCCCGCGGGCAGCGGCGCGAGATCAGTCAAGTCGAAGGTGCACCGGCTCGGCGTCGCGCGGCCCGGCTTCGCGGGCACGGTAGAGGGTGACGGCCTTCTTGCGCTGCTCGGGCGTCATGCGATCGAACATGAGCACCCCGTCGAGGTGGTCGATCTCGTGCTGGAAGAGTCGCGAGAGAAGTTCGTCGGCTTCGAACTGCACGTCGTTGCCGTCGAGGTCGACTCCCTGCACGACGATGCGGCGCGGACGCAGCATCTCGACGTACAGACCGGGGATCGACAAACATCCCTCGTCGTACACCCACTCCCCGCTCGACTCGACGATCTTCGGGTTGATGATGACGCGCGGATCGTCGTCGATGTCGTAGACGAAGAGACGCCGCTGGATGCCGATTTGCGGTGCGGCGAGACCGATTCCCGGCGCCTGGTACATGACGCCGAACATTTCCTCGGTGAGACGAACGAGCTTCGCATCGATGTTCGTGATCTCGTCGGCGACGGTCTTCAGCACCGGATCGCCGAAGGTACGGATGTCGTGTGCCACGTGTGCAAGGCTACAAACGACGTGAACACGCTGCCCGAACGACCGACCGACGCGACAGGGCACGTCGGCGACCACTACTTCAGTGCGCGACCGACGTCACCGCGCAATTCCGAGGCCCGCTTCGCCGCCGTGCGCGTGAAGGGAATCGAGTGGGAGCTCGCCCTCGATCGCGGCGTGTTCAACGGCGGCGACCTCGACTGGGGTACGCGCGTGCTGCTCGAGAATGCACCACTTCCCCCGTCGGCCGGCACGTTTTGCGACCTCGGCTGCGGCAGCGGGGCGATTGCGACGTACCTCGCCCGCCTGCGACCGGACGCCACGATCTGGGCGGTCGACGTGAACGAGCGCGCCCGCGACGTGGCACGCGCGACGATGGTCCGCAACGACGTCAGGAACGTCACCGTCGTCGACGAGTCGGGCGTGCCGGCGGACGTGCGCTTCGACGTGCTGTGGTCGAATCCCCCGATTCGCGTCGGCAAGGACGAACTGCACCGACTGCTCACGACGTGGCTCGCGCGTCTCGCACCCGACGGCGTCGCCTGTCTCGTCGCCCACAAGAACCTCGGTTCCGATTCGCTCGCGCGCTGGCTGACGTCGCAGGGGTGGAACGTCGAGCGTCATTCGAGCAAGCAGGGATACCGCGTACTCGTCGTCACGCGCACCGCTGCACACCACTGACCCGGAGATCGGTTGCACCGCGCTCGACGGCGCGACTCACGCCCGCGGCGGATCGACGGCAACGCGCCAGCGGGAGTTCTTCGCCCGAGCGAGGTGCGCGAGTTCGTCGGCGAGGGTCTCGTAGGTCGCGGCACGCACGAGCACGTCACCGTCGCGGCGCGCCACCGCGACGTGCAGCGACGTCGCCAGCTGGTCGGCCGCGTCGTCGGCACCCGGACCGGAGATTCGTGCCAGCGCACCGAACGGCGGCAGCGACAAGGCTCGGCGGCGCTGCGATTCGGCATCGACGAAGGTGGTGAGATCCCCGCGGCGCAGACCGTCGAGGAGGTCGTGGTCGGGATGATGCGTCTGCAACCACACTTCTCCGCTTACTTCCCCATCACGCGCGTTGCGCACGCGCCGGGCGGCGTGAACGACGAGTTCGAGGGTCGCCTCGGCGGCGCGGAACCGCGGCGCGAGCAACTCGGAATCGACGTCGAGCAGCACGACGACGTCGGCGTCGTCGATGCGGTGGAGCACGGCCTCGGTGCCGACGAAGACCGACGCCCCCGCGTCGATCCGCTCGTCACCCGTACCGACTTCGACGACCCGTCGACCCGCCGCCGCCTCGAGCTCGTCGCGCAGGCGCGCCACTCCGCGGCGCACCGCACGCAACGCGGTCGCACCGCAATCGGCACACACGACGGGTCGCGTCGCCGCACAGCGCGGACACTCGAGGTGCTGCGGATCGGGCTGGGTCATCGCGGCGTCGCACGTTTCGCAGCGCACGATTCGGGTGCACGAGTTGCACGTGAGCAGACGGGCCCGACCCTTGGTGTTCAGCACGCAGACGATGCGCTTGGCCGGATCGCGCAGGACTTCGATGAGTTCTCCGGACAGCAGCGACGAGCCCCATCGTTCGTCACGCGAACGGTCGATGACCCGCACGGTCGGCCATCGTGCTGCCGAGGCGAGTGCGACGTGACGGTTGCCGGCGGCGACGCGGGCGGCGACGCTCGGCACGGGGCTGACGAGCAGGCACGGAATGCCGAGGCGCTGCGCCCGTTCGACGGCGACGTCGCGGGCATGCCACGTCGGGGTGCGCTCCTCCTGCAGCGAATCGTCGTGCTCGTCGACGACGACGATCGACGCGAGTCCGTCGATGCGCGTCCACACGGCCGACCGGGCGCCGACGACGACGTCGACTCCGGATGCCGCACGCGCCCAATCGTCGGGCACGAGCGCCGTGCTCGCGCCGCGGTGCCGCAGCCGGGCGGCGATGTTGCGTGCGGTCGACACCATCGGTGCAACGACGAGCACGGGTCCGTGCAGGGCCGCGGTGACGACGACCGACGTGACGTCGTCGTGCGGGCCGACCTGCACGACTGCGGGACCGGGCGCGCGAAGAAGGTCGTCGACCCATGGTTCGCGGTCGGTGCCGTCGATCGCGCGCAACCCACGCTGTGGTGCGCCGAGTGCGGCAACGATGCGCGGCGGTGATGCCGTCACGAAGAACGGACGGCGACGCGACACGTACCGTCGCGCGGCCCATTCGATGAGCGCCACGACCGTGGCGTCCGGGCCGACCGACACCACCTTGTCGAGCGGAAGCAGACGCCGTACGTCGAAACCCTCGGCGGTGACGTCACCGGTGGTGAGCACCGCCATGATCCAACCCGGCACGTGCCTGTTGTGCAGCGGCACGCGCACCCGCGCGCCGACGATCGCCTTGGCGGCGAGATGATCGGGGATGAGGTAGTCGAACCACCGGTCGACACCGGTGACGTCGACGACGACTCGGGCGACCGAGTCGCTCAGAGTCCCACTTTCTTCGTGAACTCGGCGAGACGCGACGTCTGCTCCCACGTGAAGCCGCTGCCGGTGCGACCGAAGTGGCCGTACGCGGCGGTTTGACGGAAGATCGGCCGCTTGAGATCGAGGTCACGAAGGATCGCCGCGGGGCGGAGATCGAAGGTTTCGCGCACCGCGCGCTCGATAACCGACTCGTCGACGACGTTCGTGCCGAAGGTGTCGATGAGGATGCTGATCGGCTGCGCCATGCCGATGGCGTACGCCACCTGCACCTCGCAACGGCGGGCCGCTCCCGACGCAACGACGTGCTTGGCCACCCAACGCGCAGCGTAGGCAGCGGAACGGTCGACCTTCGACGGGTCCTTGCCGCTGAACGCGCCGCCGCCGTGGCGACCCATGCCGCCGTACGTATCGACGATGATCTTGCGCCCCGTGAGACCGGTGTCGGCGTGCGGTCCACCTTTGACGAACTCACCCGTCGGGTTGACGTACACGGCGTAGTCGTCGTTGGCGAACTGCGCGGGCACCGTCGGACGGATGACCTGCTCGATGAGGTCGGGACGGATGACGGTGTCGCGGTTGATGCCGTCGGCGTGCTGCGTGCTGATGAGCACCGTGCGCAGACGCACGGGACGACCGTCCTCGTAATCGAACGTGACCTGGGTCTTGCCGTCGGGTCGCAGGTAGGGAATGGCACCCGACTTGCGCACCTCGGCGAGCTGCTCGGCAAGGCGATGTGCGAGATGGATCGGCAGCGGCATGAGCTCGGGCGTCTCGTCGCAGGCGTAACCGAACATCATTCCCTGGTCGCCGGCACCCTGGGCGTTGAGGCGATCCTCACCGCTCTTGCCCGCGCGCACTTCCTCGCTGACGTCGACACCCTTGGCGATGTCTGGCGACTGCTCGTCGATGCTGATGATGACGCCGCACGTGTTGCCGTCGAAGCCGTACGCGGCGTTGTCGTAACCGATGTCCTTGATCACCGAACGGGCGAGCTTGGGAATGTCGACGTATGCGCTCGTCGTGATTTCACCGGCGACGACGCACAAGCCGGTCGTCAGCAACGTTTCGCACGCGACGCGACCCTGCGGGTCCTCGGCGAGGATTGCGTCGAGAACCGCATCCGACACCTGGTCGGCCATCTTGTCCGGGTGGCCCTCCGTCACGCTCTCGGAGGTGAAGGTGTACGAACGCGTCATTGCGCGTCCGCCTCGGCCTCCATTGCGGCTGCATCGGCAGCTGCCTGCTCCTCGGCGAGACGCGCGGCCTCGGCCTCGGCGAGCAGTTCCTCGACCGACTTCGCGACGTAGCGCACCTTGTCGGCGGCGATCTCCTCGAACGCGATCGACAGCGGCTTGGTGCTCACCGACGTGACGCTCGGCGGCACGAGGCCACCCGTCTGGAGGTTCTGGTAGTACTCGGTGATCTCCCGCGCGCGACGCGACGCCAGGGTGACCAAACTGAACTTCGAGTGCGTGCGCTCCATGAGGTTCTCCACGGCGGGATTCATCATGGTCGTGTTCTTCGGCCTGCTCACGGGTGCTCCTTCTATTGGGCGGATGAACGACGGCCAACTCACGGTCCGTCGAGCCGCTCGAACGATTGAGTCTAGCCGCGGTCCCGACGGGCCGATTCGACGATTCGCAGCATCTCATCGACCGTCGCAGCGAGGTCGTCGTTGACGAGGACGTGATCGGCGAGGGCGCGGCCGACGGGCTCTTCCTCTTCGGCTTTGCGCAACCGCTGATCGACCTTGTTCGCCTCGTCCCCCCGTGCATGAAGACGGGCCCGTTGCTCGTCGCGCGACGGCGGCAGCACGAAGATGAGCACGGCATCGCGACGGTACGCCTTCACCTGTCGGGCGCCGTCGACTTCGATCTCGAGAACGATGTCGCGTCCCTCGGGTGGTACGGGCAACGGCGTGCCGTAGTAGTTGCCGAGGAAGTTCGTCCACTCGAGGAATCCACCCGCATCGATCTTGCGCTCGAACTCCTCGCGCGACACGAAGGTGTACGCATCGGGCGCCTCGCCGGGACGTCGCTCGCGGGTCGTCCACGAACGACTGAGCCACAGCCGCGGATCGCCGGCGACGAGTCGCTCGACGATCGTGCTCTTGCCGACACCGCCGGGGCCGGAAATGACGAAGACGAGCGGCGCGCTCATTGCAGTGCCCCAAGGAGTGCATTGCGTACGTCGACTCCGAGGTCGCCGCACCGGCACCGTAGCGGAATCCCGAGCTCGGCGAGCAGGCGTCGTCCGCGCACCTTGCCGACACCGGGTACCGCTTCGACGAGTTTCGTCACGTAACACGCCGCGACGTCGCGACGCGTGGCGGCAAGAGCGAACGCGTCGGCGAGGGAAAGAGACCCGGCGGCCACCCGTGCGACGACTTCCTCGCGTGCCGCACGCACGCCGCGCAGATCCTCGAGGACCTGCGCGCGCACCGACATGCCACGATGCTAGTGATCACCTCCGCGCACGGTCATATCGCAACGCCGTTGGCCGGCGACGCACATCCGCAGCATCGACGCGGTACGCACAATGCGGCACGCGGACGTGTCAGCGATGCGCGCTCGAGACGACGTCGCTCCAGCTCGAGAAGTTGCGACGATGCATCTCGACGAGCAACTCGTCGGCCACCTGCACGGCGGCGCGCGGGTCGGCGAAATGCGCGGTGCCCACCTGCACGGCGTTCGCACCGGCCATCATCATCGCGAGAGCATCACGACCCGTGGCAACGCCACCCGCTCCGACGATGTGGACGTCGGGCAACGCGGCGCGCACGTCGTGGACGCACCGCAGCGCGAGCGGCTGAATCGCCCGTCCCGACACGCCCCCTCCCCCGTTGCCGAGCGCCGGCCGACCGGTCTCGACGTCGATGACGAGTCCGAGGAAGGTGTTCGCGACGACGAGTGCGCGGGCGCCGGCATCGGTCACCGACGACGCGACGTCGACGATGCGGTGGGTGTTCGGACTGAGCTTCGCCCACAGCGGAACGTCGATGCTCGATCGCACGGCCGCGACGACGTCACCGGCGAGCGCGGGATCGTGGGCGAACATGTCGCGACCGTGGTCGAGATTCGGGCACGACAAGTTCACCTCGACGGCGGCGATTCGCGCTGCAACCGGCGCGAGCATGCGCGCCGCGTCGGCGAATTCCTCCGTACGCCGACCCCAGATGCTCACGACGGTCGTTGCGCCGACTCGTTCGAGACGTGGCAACGAATCGGCGATCCATGCGGCAACTCCGGGTCCCTGGAGTCCGACGGCGTTGATCATCCCCATCGGCGTCGGATGGACCCGCGGTGCCGGGTTGCCGTCCCACGCGTAACTTGCGAGCGACTTCACGACGAACGCACCGAGTTGCGACATGTCGACGTACGCCGCGAGCTCGTCACCGAAACCCGCCGTGCCGGCGGCGTTCATCACCGGAGTGCGCAGCGTCACGCCGCCGACCCGCGTCGACGGAAACGCGTCGTTCGTGCCGGTCGAACCCGCCATCAGGATCGGCCGTGGTATTCCTGCAGGCTGCGGATCGTCATGGCGCGTTCGGCGCGTTCGCGCACGCCGCGCGCCGCGGCCCGTGCCGCGCGCAGCGTCGTGACGAGGGCGACTCCGTTGACGTTTGCCGCCTTGCGGATTGCCTCGCCGTCACGGTGGGTGCCGCGCGCTTGCGGCGTGTTGACGACGAAGTGGATGTCGCCCGACTCGATGAGCCGCACCGCGTCATCAGTCGCCACATTGTTGGTTGCAGCACCGGTGTTGCCGCCACGCTCCGACACCTTGCCGACGATCCGCTGCACGGCGACGCCGGCCGCACGCAACGCATCGGCCGTGCCCTTCGTCGCGACGATGACGAACCCCGCCGCGGTGAGTTCACGTGCGACGTCGACACCACCGGGCTTGTCGCGGTCGTTGAACGACAGGAACACCGTGCCCGACGAGGGCAAGTCGGTGAACGCGGCCGTTTGGGCCTTGAGGAACGCCCGACCGAACGTGACGTCGATGCCCATGACTTCTCCCGTCGAGCGCATCTCGGGTCCGAGCGAGGCGTCGACTTCGGGGAAGCGCTGGAACGGCAGCACGGCCTCCTTCACCGAGACGTGACCCGTCGCCGGCGCACGCACGAGGCCTTCGCTGCGTAGTTCGGCGAGCGATGCGCCGAGCATGACGCGGCTCGCCACCATCGCCAGCGGCACACCCGTTGCCTTCGCGACGAACGGCACCGTCCGGCTGGCGCGGGGATTCGCCTCGATGACGAACACGCGACCGTCCGACACCGCGAACTGCACGTTGACGAGCCCGACGACCTCGAGAGCGTGTGCAATCTTGCGCACCGCGTCCTCGATGCGGGCAACGACGTCGGTCGACAGCGTTTGCGTCGGCAGTGCGCACGCCGAGTCACCGCTGTGCACGCCCGCCTCCTCGACGTGTTCCATCACCCCGCCGATGAGCACCTCGCCGCTCGCATCACGAATGGCGTCAACGTCGACTTCGGTGGCGTCCTGGAGGAAGCGGTCGATGAGCACCGGTCGTGCCGCCGACAATCCGCCCTCCCTGCCGAGCGAACCGAACGTGCTGAGCTCCTCCATCGCGCGCGCGAGGTGGTCGTCGTCGTGGACGATTTGCATCGCGCGACCGCCGAGAACGTAACTCGGGCGCACGAGAACCGGATAGCCGATCCGCGCCGCGATGCTGCGTGCACCGTCGACGTCGACGGCAGTGCCTCCCGGTGGCTGCTCGAGTCCGAGCCGCTCGCACAACTCCGACCACCGGGCACGATCCTCGGCGATGTCGATGGACGCCGGCGACGTACCGGCGACGAGTTCGGGGGGAATGACACCGGCAAGTTTCAGCGGCGTCTGACCGCCGAGCGACACGATCACCTTCGGTGCGCGCCCGCCCGAGGCGGCCGTTTCTGCGGCGATGACGTTGAGCACGTCTTCGCGGGTGAGCGGCTCGAAGTACAACCGGTCGGACGTGTCGTAGTCGGTCGACACCGTCTCGGGGTTGCAGTTGAGCATGACGGTTTCGTACCCCGCGGCGCGCAGGGCGAAGCTCGCGTGCACGCAGCAGTAGTCGAACTCGATTCCCTGACCGATGCGGTTCGGGCCGCTGCCGAGGATGATGACGCGTCGCGCATCGGAGTAGCGCACCTCGCTCTCATCCTCCCACGTCGAATAGAAGTACGGCGTCTGCGCGGAGAACTCCGCACTGCACGTGTCGACCGACTTGTACGTCGGGAACACTCCCGCGGCCTCGCGCAGCGTGCGCACCGCGTCTTCGTCGGTGCCCCACAGGTGGGCGAGCTGGGCGTCGGAGAAACCGAGTCGCTTTGCCCGTCGCCAGTCGCGCTTGGTGAGCTCGGCCGGTTGACGTTGCGCCAACTCGGCGCGGTGCTCGACGATGAGCTGCATCTGGTCGACGAACCACGGATCGACGTGCGAGCGCTCGTGGACCGTCGCCGCGGGAATGCCGCGGCGCAGGCACTCCCCGATCTGGAAGATCCGCTCGGGCGTGGGGCGCGAGATCGCCGCGAGCAGTTCCGCGTCGGACATCGCACGCAGCTCTTCTTCGGCCGGGTCGCAGTTGAGACCGAGACGACCGCGTTCGAGCGAGCGCAGCGCCTTCTGCAGACTCTCGGGGAACGTCCGGCCGATCGCCATCACCTCGCCGACGCTGCGCATCTGCGTGCCGAGCTCGTCGCTCGCACCGGCGAACTTCTCGAACGCCCAACGCGGCACCTTCGTGACGACGTAGTCGATCGTCGGCTCGAAACTCGCCGGCGTCATCTTCGTGATGTCGTTGGGGATCTCGTCGAGGGTGTAGCCGACGGCGAGCTTCGCGGCGATCTTCGCGATGGGGAAACCCGTCGCCTTGGATGCGAGCGCCGACGAACGCGACACACGCGGGTTCATTTCGATGACGACTTGCTCGCCGGTGCGGGGGTTCACGGCGAACTGCACGTTGGATCCGCCCGTCTCCACCCCGACGCGCCGGATGCACGCAAGGGCGGCATCGCGCATCTTCTGGTACTCGACGTCGGACAGGGTCATTGCCGGAGCGACGGTGATCGAGTCGCCGGTGTGCACACCCATGGCGTCGACGTTCTCGATCGAACAGATGATGACGCAGTTGTCGGCGCGGTCGCGCATCACTTCGAGCTCGTACTCCTTCCATCCGACGATCGACGTCTCGATGAGGACCTCGTTGATCGGGCTCGCGGCGATGCCGTTGGCCACGACGCGCTCGAACTCCTCCATCGTCGACGCGATGCCGGTGCCGCGACCGCCGAGGATGTATGCGGGGCGGATGATGACGGGCAAGCCGATGTCGGCGAGCACCGTGCGCGCCTCGTCCATCGTGTGCGCGACACCCGAGCGCGGAACTCCGAGTCCGATCTCGATCATCGCCGCCTTGAACTTCTCGCGATCCTCGGCCGTCGATATCGCCTCGGCGTTCGCCCCGATGAGCTCGGGCGTGCCGGGTACTCCGACGAGGCCCCGTTCGTGGAGCGCCATGGCGAGGTTGAGCGCGGTTTGTCCGCCGAGGGTCGGAAGCACCGCATCGGGTCGCTCGCGTTCGATGATCGCCGCGAGCACGTCGACGGTGAGCGGCTCGATGTACGTGCGGTCGGCGAAGTCGGGGTCGGTCATGATCGTCGCCGGGTTCGAATTCGCGAGCACGACGCGGTATCCCTCTTCGCGCAGCACGCGACACGCCTGCGTGCCGGAGTAGTCGAACTCGCACGCCTGACCGATGACGATCGGCCCCGATCCGATGACGAGGATCGTCGAGATGTCGTTGCGCCGCGGCACCGTTACCTGCCCGTCCCGTTCGCCGCCATCATCGCGGCGAAACGATCAAAGAGGTACCGGCTGTCGTGCGGACCCGGCCCCGCTTCGGGATGGTGCTGCACGGAGAAGGCCTTGCCGCGCAGGGCACGGATTCCTTCGATCGTGTTGTCGTTGAGGTTCACGTGCGTCACGTCGGCGAGACCGCCGAGCGACTTCTCGTCGACGCAGAAGTTGTGGTTCTGGCTCGTGATCTCGACGCGCCCCGTTTCGAGGTCGCGCACCGGATGGTTCGCCCCGTGATGGCCGAACGGCAGCTTGTACGTGCGCGCACCGAGGGCGAGCGACAATAACTGGTGTCCGAGACAGATGCCGAACGTCGGCACGCCCGCATCGAGCAGTTCGCGGATGTTGCCGACGGCACCGTCGACGCACTCGGGATCGCCGGGGCCGTTCGACAGAAAGACACCGTCGGGTCGCATCGCGAGCACGTCGCGAGCCGGGGTGTGCGCCGGAACGACGGTGACGTGGGCGATGTCGGCGAGGCAGCGCACGATGGTGCGCTTCATGCCGAAGTCGTAGGCGACGACCCGCGGCACGTCGTTGCCCGGCAGAGTCGACGCGACCTCGTAGGACTGCGCAGTCGTCACTTCGGCGACGAGGTTCCTCCCCGCCGTTCCGACCTCGTTGCGTGCCGCGGCGAGCAGTGACGCCTCGTCACCTGTGCCGAACGCACCGCTCATCGCCCCGCCGTCGCGCAGGATGCGCGTGAGTCGACGCGTATCGACACCGGAAATCCCCATGAGCGATTGCGCCGCGAGGAACTCGGCGAGGGACGACTCGCTGCGCCAGTTGCTGCGCAGACGGGCGTCCTCCCTCAGCACGACACCGCGGGCGAACACGCGCGCCGACTCGTCGTCGTCACCCGTCGTGCCGTAGTTGCCGATGTGCGGCGTCGTGAACGTGACGATCTGGCCGGCGTAGCTCGGATCGGTGAGCACTTCCTGGTAGCCGGTGAGACCGGTGTGGAAGACGACTTCACCCGAACAGATCCGCCCGGGCACGACTGCGCCGATGACGTCACCTTCGAAGACGCTGCCGTCACGCAGCACGAGGGCACCGGCCGCCACGTCCACCACCGGGCGCGTCATCGCAGCGCCTCACCGTCGCGCACGGTGAAAACACCGTTGAAGATGGTGTGCCGAACGCGGCCGCGCAGGTTGATGCCGACGAACGGCGTGTTGCGACTCTTGCTCGCGAGAGCGTCGGGCGACACCTGCCAGGTCGCCTGCGGATCGAAGACGACGAGGTTCGCCGGTGAGCCGGTCTCGATCGGTCGAC
>JBIIDI010000036.1:0-13690 GCA_044238425.1 Ilumatobacteraceae bacterium | reverse complement strand
GGGATGCCGTCGCGCACCTCGTAACGGCGTCGCTGCCGCGGGTTGTAGAGGAATCCCTCGTCGGCAATGAAGTGCAACGGCCCCTTGTCGGCGGGGCACGCAAGGATGGCGAGCAGACGCGGATCGAGCGACGCAGTCACGACGTCACTCCGCCGGCCCGAGAACGAACGCCCATGCCACAACCCGACCCTACGCGGTGATGAGAAGGAGAAGCTCGGCGACGTGAGTGTCGCACTCTTCGCGGGTCGGGGCCTCAAGGTTGAGGCGCAGCAACGGCTCGGTGTTCGACGGGCGCACGTTGAACCACCACGATCCGCAGTCGACGGTGAGACCGTCGAGGCGGTCCTGGCTTTGGTCGGCGAAGCGGTCGGCGATGCGCGCGATGACCGCGGGAATGTCGTCGACTTCGGTGTTGATCTCGCCACTGCTCGCGTAACGCTCGAACGGGGCACGCAGTTCGGACAACGTCTTGCCCGTGCGGGCCATCTCACCGAGGATGACCATCGAGGCGATGAGTCCGCTGTCGGCGCGGTAGTTGTCGCGGAAGTAATAGTGACCGCTGTGCTCGCCGGCGAACACCGCACCGGTCTCGGCCATGACTTGCTTCATGTAACTGTGACCGTTCTTCGTGCGGATGCCGGTGCCGCCGTTCTCGGCGATGACCTCGGGTACCGCGCGCGAACAAATGAGGTTGTAGAGAATCGTCGCGCCGGGATGCGTGCGCAGGAAGACCGACGCGAGGAGTGCGGTCGTCGTGCTCCCCGACATCGTGCGTCCCTTTTCGTCGACGAGAAACACGCGGTCCGCGTCGCCGTCGAAGGCGAGACCGACGTCGAATCCACCGGCGAGCACGCGGGCCTGGAGGTCGCGCTGGTTGACGGGCTGGATCGGATCGGCGGGATGGTTCGGGAACGTGCCGTCGAGCTCGCCGTACATCACCTCGAGGGTGAACGGAGCCAGACGATCGAACACCGCCGGCACGACGAGGCCGCCCATGCCGTTGGCCGTGTCGGCGACGATGCGCAGCGGCGACAACGACGACGTGTCGATGAACCCGACGACGTGCTCGACGAAGTCGGCGAGCATGTTGCGCCGGGTGACGGTGCCCTCCCGGGAAGACGTTGCAACGGGCGGATTTCCGTCGAGCACCGCCTGGGCGATGTCGCGCATGTCGCGCAGACCGTTGTCGATGCCGATCGAACGGGCACCCGACAAGCAGCACTTGATGCCGTTGTACTGGGCCGGGTTGTGCGACGCGGTGAACATCGCACCGGGAACGTCGAGACGACCGCTGGCGAAGTACAGAAGATCGGTGCTCGCCAACCCGAGATTGACGACGTCGACGCCCATCGAGGTGAGACCGTGGGTGAAGGCGTCGAGGAGGCCGGGGCCGCTCGGGCGCATGTCGTGCGCAACAACGACGGTCGAAGCAGCGGTGAACGAGGCAAAGGCGACACCGAGGGCGCGGGCCAGATTCTCGTCGAGCTGATCGGGAACGGTGCCGCGAATGTCGTACGCCTTGACGACGGCGTGAAGATCGGCCATTTGATTCAGACTAACTGTCGACGGCGCGCCACGATGAGCACGGCGATTCCACCCAGCGTGAGTGCATAGGCGAACCAGTCGACGAATGCCGAGCCGTACGACAATCGCACGTCACGCTCGGTGGGCACGACGACCATCATGTTCGGCGCGATGCGCCACGGCCCGTCGCCGCCCTCGACCTTCCAGTTGGGGAAATAACTGGTACGCACGAGCACAGGTGTGCCCGGCTCGTCGACACTGAACGACACCGAGTCGCGACCGGTGACGACGTCGGTGACAACCGCGGCGCGAACGGCCGTGCGCTCGACGGGCGTTGCGGGAACGACGACGTCGACGCGACGACCGGGCTCGCCGGGCTCGCCGATGCGCCGCGCATCATCGACACGCGCGTCGACGCGCTGCCACTCCGCGGGCCCGTCGGCTGCGGGAACGGCCGACCAGTCGGATGGATTCTGGAACCACGACGTGGCGATCTCGAGCCATCGCTCGCGCGGATCACCGGCTGCCGTGCGCACGACGACCGGCAGGTGATCGAGCGCCTCGACGAGCGCGACGTCGACGAGTTCGTAGACGACCCACGGCCCCGAGCGGGCGATCTCGCGCAGCTCCGGTTGACGCGACGCCTGCTCGATCGCCTTCGGCGTGAAGCCGAGGTAGTAACGGATGCCGAGGTCGCGCATGTGGCGCACGCCGACCGCCGCGTCGTTGTCGACGTAGCGAAGTTCGCGCACCGGGTTGCTGCTGCGCTCGGACATCGCCGCGGCCGTGAGGAAGTGGTACGGCGTCGTACCCGACGCCTCGAAGAACAAACCCTCCATCGATCCGATGCACCCGTCGGTCCAGTGCGGCAGGAGCATGAGCGACATCGTCGTTCCGTACTTGTTCAGCTCGCCGTTGTTCTCCCACAGTGCGCGACCGCAGCCGTGCGCCGGATCGTTGCCGAGGCGCTTCATCGTCTCGACGAGGTCGCGGTACTCGCCGTACGCCGGCTTGCCCTCGTACCCGCTGAAGTTCCAGCGCGCCCACCCGTCGACGAAACCGTCGTCGGCGACGTCGACGGACAGCGGCCCCCAGTGGTAGCGACTCTCCCCCGACGTCGTCGTGCGCACGGAACCGAACGGCAACTCCTGGAAGCGCAGCCCGAACGCGACGACGACGACCGAGAGGGTGACCGCCACGACGGCGACGTCGAGTGCGCGATTGTCGCGCGGCGACACCGACATGAACTGGTCGTCACCCGTCGCCGCGGCACGGCGTTCGAGCCGCTCGATCGCGACGTACCGCACGAGTGCCACGACGGTTTCGTACACGCCGATCGCGGCGAGTACGTAGCGCACAAGGTAGAGAAACGGCAGGATGCGCGGGTTCCACAACAGCCCGATGACCGGGAGGCTGTCGCGGGCGACGAACACGCCGACCGCGAGAACTGCGCCCATGACGCCGAGCCATGCGCCCACCCGGTTGCGACGCAGGATCATCGCCGCCCAGCCGACGAGGGCGAAGAGCATGATGACGACGTTGAGCACGGGGTGCAGCGGGAAGAACATCGAGACGAAGGAATCGTCGGCACCGCTCGGACGCGGCTCGTACTTCATGTCCGTCATGAACGCGTGGTTGCCGAGGAACGGCAGCACCCAGAACGCCGAGAGCAGCACTGCCACGCCGATGACGAAACCGCCGCGACGCCACCGCTGCACACCGGGTCGCAACGCGAGGTACGTGACGACGCCACCGAAGGCGAACATGAGCACGATTCCGTGACTGAGCGCGGCGAGTGCGAGCACGATCGCCGCCCGTGCAACGTGCGTTCCGTCCTCAACGGCGCGAATGAACAAGCCGAACGCGAGAAGCGTGAGGCTGAGCGAGATGGAGAAGGAGAACTCCCCCGCCATCGTCGACGCGATGTTGCCGCCGTAAATCGTGAAGCTCTCGTCGAAGAGGAACACGAGCGATGCCACGACGACGAGCTCGGGCAACGGTGACGCGAGGCGGGCGAGGCGGGCGAAGGCGTACGCACAGGCGGGGAACGCGAGAAGCCCGATGACGGCGACGATCTTCAAGGCGATGCCGTACGGCACGACGAGATCGACGAGCACGACGAGCAGAGCGGGCACGACCATGTAGAAGCGGTAGATCGGGAAGCCCGCGTACCAGTCGTTGCTCCAACCACTGAGCCGTAGCACCGGCAGGAGATGGTCGCGAAGGTACGCCGGGCCGTACACGTGCGCACCCATGTCACCACCCGTCGGGGTGTTGTTCGCGACGATGAGTCGCGGCTGCAGTGCCCACAACACGATGAGCGTGGCGATGCCGACGACGGCGACTGCGACGATGCGCGCCCGGCGACGGGTCGACGCGGCAACACCGTCGTTGACTGCGACTTCATCTACGGCGTCATCAACCGCGGCGTCACCCACATTCGCAGTGACACCGACCGTGCTCGCGACGGTGTCGACGTCGGGCAGTGCCTCGTTCACGCCATTCATCATGGCGCAGCGGGGCAGGTTCAGGTGAGGACGAGAAAGAGGATGCCCGTGGCGTTGAACGCCATGTGCGCCACGATCGGCATGCCCACCCGACGCGTGAGGTGGTAGCACGTGCCGAGAACGAGGCCGAAGGCGAACAAGCCCGGAAGTTCGGCGAGTTGCATGTGGACGAGTGCGAACCATGCGGCCGCGACGACGAGCGCAACGGCGTCGTTCATCCGCGAGCGCAGCCCCGAGTGAATGAATCCCCGGTACACGAGTTCCTCGACGAACGGCGCCCCGATGATGACGATGGCGAACAGCACCCACATCCACGGTCCCGTCGCCGCGTCGTACAACGAGCGCGCCCGCTCTTCGATCTTCTCGGCGTTGAACGTGTCGGGGAATGCGCGCTGGAACGGGTACGACACGAGTCCGACGACGAAGAACTGGGAGAGCACGCCGATGGGAATGCCGGCGAGATCGGCCCAACGAAACCGCAGTCCGAAGTCGTCACGGAACGAACCCGTGCCGCGAACGCGCGACGCGTAACGCAGCATGACGAGGAAGGGAATCCACAGACTGAGCGCACTCGCGAGGAGGAACCACCGCGGCTGGTCGTCACCTACGGCGTCGGCCCCCGACACGGCGACGATGACGAGACCGATGACGGTGGCGACGAAGTAACACGCAACCCACCCGCCGATGACGAAACTCACGCTGAACCGTGTGCGCGGACCACCGGAGTTCGAGACGTGATGTGCGTACGTCCGCTCGCCGTAGGGGCGCTCGCCGTACGGGGGGCCCCACTTCGCCGAGTTCACGTCGATCCCCGACGCAGCACAGCGATCAGCCGGCGAGCTGGCTCGGCAGGACTGCGCGGAACCGGTTGCGACGATCCTCGAGGCGCCAGCCGCTCGGCACGGTGAGTCGTTGCAGGTGCTTGTCGCACAGGTCGTACGAATGCGGATCGAGGTCGTCCGACACGTCGTCCACCCAGCACGTCGCCGTGGCGTATTGGTAGTTCAGTGTGACGACCGCCGGCTCGTTGCACGCGGAGCGGGAACAGCGTCGCGACATGCGACCGAAGTTACTTCTCGATTCGTGAACTGCGGTGGATGGCTCGGATGGGCGACCCATAGCATGACGACATGGCAGGCTTCCCCCCTCCTCCTCCACCACCGACACCGCGTCGTTCGTCGCGTCCGCAACGTCGATTCGGCAACCAATCCGGTGGCTCCGGTGGGCCGAACGGTTCGCCGCGCCCGACCAACCAGCGGCAGATGCCGAAGTGGGCCGTGTGGCTCATCGTCGGTGTCGCCATTGCCCTCATCATCGGTCCGCGACTCATCCCGACGACCGATCCGACCCGCGTCACGTACACCGAGTTCCTCGAACTCGTCGAGGACGGCCGCGTTCGCGAGGTGAGCATCAACAACCTCACCAACGTCATCAGCGGCACGCTGAACGACGGCTCCACGTTCTCGACGACGGGTGCGACCGCACTGTCCGACGCCGACGAACAGCTGCTGAAGACGAAGGGTGTCGACTACGACTACAACACCCCGCAGGGCAACTTCTTCACCAGCCTCATTCCGATCCTGTTGCCGTTCTTCCTCATCATGGGCTTCTTCATCTGGATGCAGCGCCGGGCAATGGGACAGGCCGGCAACATCATGTCGATCGGACGCAGCAAGGCGAAGCCGTACGACGCCGACAAGCCGACGACGACGTTCGCCGACATCGCCGGATACGAGGGCGTGAAGCAGGAAATTCGCGAGGTCGTCGACTTTCTGCGCATGCCGGAACGGTTCAAGGAGATCGGCGCCCGCGTGCCCAAGGGCGTGCTGCTCGTCGGCCCCCCGGGAACCGGCAAGACGTTGTTCGCCCGTGCAGTCGCCGGTGAGGCCGGTGTCGGCTTCCTCAGCGTCACCGGTTCGGACTTCATGGAAATGTTCGTCGGCGTCGGTGCGTCCCGCGTTCGTGACCTCTTCCAGCAGGCCCGCAAGATGGGGCGCGCGATCATCTTCATCGACGAAATCGACTCGATCGGTCGCAAGCGCGGTGCCGGTCTCGGCGGCGGACACGACGAGCGCGAACAGACGCTCAACCAGATGCTCGCGGAGATGGACGGATTCGAGTCGTCGGAGGGCGTCGTCGTCATGGCGGCGACGAACCGACCCGACATTCTCGACGCGGCACTGCTGCGCCCGGGGCGCTTCGACCGTCAGATCATCGTTCCGCTGCCCGAGGCCGAGGAGCGGCACGCCATCCTCAAGGTGCACACGACCGGCAAGCGGATGGGTGGCGACGTCGATCTCGAGACCATGGCGAAGGCGACGCCCGGAATGAGCGGTGCCGACCTTGCAAACCTCGTCAACGAAGCGGCGCTCATCGCCGTCCGGCGCGGTTCGAAGAACATCGAACGCATCGACTTCGAGAACGCCCGTGACCGTGTCGTCATGGGTGCACGGCGCGAGAGCCTCGCCCTCACCGCCGAGGAAAAGCGTGCCGTCGCGTACCACGAAGGTGGACACGCGGTGCTCTCCACGGTTCTGCCGCACAGCGATCCGCTGCACAAGGTGACGATCCTCCCCCGCGGCATGGCACTCGGCGTCACGTGGAGCCTGCCCGAGGAACGTCACACGTACTCGCGCGAGTACTTCCTCGACGTGATTTGCAAGGCGATGGGTGGCCGCGTTGCCGAGTCGATCGTGTTCGGCGGTCTGAACAGCGGCGCCGCCAACGACCTCGAGCAAGCCACGTCGATCGCCCGACGCATGGTTCGCGAATGGGGCATGAGCGACGACATCGGTCCGATGGCCTGGGGCTCGCAGCAACAGGTCTTCCTCGGCGAAGACCTCATGACGAGCGGTCGCGAGTACAGCGACGAGATGGCACGACGCATCGACGACGAAGTGTCGAAGATCCTGCGCTCGCAGGAACAACGTGCCCGCGACGTGCTCACGAAGCACCGCACCGGTCTCGACAAGGTTGCCGAGGCGCTGCTCGAGCACGAGACGATCGACGGCGCGACCGTTGCCCGACTCATTCAAGAAGGACTCGGCACCCCGCAGATCCACGAGAAGGCTCCGCGCCCGACCCAGGAACGCGACGACAAGATCACCGACGCGTAAGCGTCGCAACTACACCGACGCGTAAGCGTCGCAACTACACAGACGCGTCAGCGTCCCGGGAACACAGACGCGCAAGCGTCGCAAAGAGACAGACGCGTCGGCGTCTCGGCTACACGGCCGTTTCGGGGTGGTCGTGCGCCGCGCATGACGGCGCGGGGAGCTGCGGGTCCCGTACGCGAGCCAATGCGGCCCACAGGTCGGTCGCCGACGTCGGTCCGACGCGTGCCCACTGCACGACACCGTTGACGTCGGCGATGAGCACCATCGGGACGGCGTCGATGTCGTACCGGGCATGGAGCTCACGAGCGGCCGAGTACTCCACTTCGTGCACGGCAACGTGGCGGCTCTCGAGCACCGACACCTTCGCCGCGATGTCGCGACACGTCGAGCACGTTGCCGAGGTGAACGCGACGACGAGCCAATCCCGATCGGAATCACGGAAGTCGACACGGCTCAGCTGCGTGGGTGTGAGATGGCGCGGCTGCGTCGGTGCGTCGGCACCGCGACGGCGCCGCCACAACGCAACGACCGATGCGGCGATGACGACCGCCGCAATGAGTGCGATCCGCCACGCCACGGAATCGTTCACGGCACCACCGGCAACAACGGTGCGGCCGCGACGCCGCGCAGGGTTCCGCCGCGGGCGATGGCGCGCTCGATGACGACCGGCGCACCGGCGGTGATGCGCAACGCACGACCATCGATATCGGCGGGCAACGTCACGTTCGCCGCCGTCGACGGCGCAATGACGATCGACTCGTAGCCGGCGACGGGAACGTCCCCGGCCGGACCGAGTGCGGCAACGGCCACAGTCGCTGGTTCACCGCCGGGGTTGAAGATGACGAGACCGGCCCCGACCGTCGTCGCCGCACCGGCGGGTGCGAGCCACTGCGTCGCCGGACGCGTCGCCGGGAGCAGCACCGTCGTGACGGACGTGCCGTCGATGCGCCGCGTCGTCACGCGCTCGACGACGACGTCGCGCGTCGCGTCGCCGAGCGCCGAGGTCGCACCGAAGATGACCGCGTACGTGCCCGGCTTCAGCGCGGCCAGCTGCGCGGTCGAGTACGTCGTCACGCGCCGCGCCGGCGCGGTGAGTACCACGGGATCGGGTGCTTCGGCATTGCGCGACGTCGGCGTGATGATGAGCGTCACCTGCGCGTCGTCGCTGCCCGGGTTGTACAGCACGAACTGTTCGTCGATGCCGTCACCCTTCTCCCCCGATGCGAAATACCAGCGCGACGACGCACCCGCCGCGGCGAGCGACATCGTGTAACCGAGACGGCCGCGCCCGAGATAGTGCTGCGATCGTCCGACGACGATGCGCCCGACCGTCGCGCGCACGGAGACGGCGAGGATCGTCTCGTTGCGCGCATCGAGATCGCCGGCATCGAGCACCCGCACCGACCGGCCGGGGATGACGAAGCCCTTCAGCGCCTGCGGCGAACGCTCACCGGCAGCGGTCGTGAATGCAACGTCGACGATGGCCGGGTCGAGCGCGGGGTTCGTGATGACGACGTCAAACAGCGAGTCGGCGCCCGAGAAGCCGTCGGCGATGAACCACGAGGCCGCCGGGCCGACGGCGCATTGCGCGACCGCGTTGCCGGCGCGGTGGAATGTGCGCTGCTCGACGATCGCATCGCTGCCGTCGATCTCGACGAGAGACGACACGAAGCGGGACGACACGTTGCCCCGCGCGTCGAGGCGCTGCGTCGAGCGTCCCGCGACGGTGAAGCGTTCGCTGCGGGCGGTTCCGTCGACGGAGAACCGTGTGAGTGAACCACCGATCGGATTTTCCGTTGGATTGGACACCACGATTTCGCCGGTGATCGACCGATCGCGACCGGGAATGCCCGGGCAGAACCAGGCCCGCGCAACGGCGCCGCTGCGGTACTCGGGCACGACACCACCGAAGGCAACGCCCGAATCGTCGCTCGAATCGAATCCGGCGTCGACCCCCGCATCCGACGGCAACGACGTCGACTCGGTTCCGTCGTTCGCCGTGTCGCGCAGCAGCCACGCCGACGTCGCACCAACGGCGACGACGACGGTTGCTGCGACGAGACTGCGCAGGCGCCAACCGAACCCGGACATCAGAGCACCACCCGATCGTCGTCGTCACCGCGGAGGGCGACGACGGGAAGGATTCGTGCGGCACGAACGCGGCCGCGGAACCGGGACGGGTTGAGGCAGGCAACGAGTACGGCGAGCCACACGGCAAATTGCACGACGAGCGCCGCGCGGTACGTCAACGGAGTGTCGTACGTCAGCGTCGCGGTTCCCGCGAGCGGTGCGTCGAACGCCGTCGACATGCCGAAAGCAACGCGCGGCGCGACCTCGGCGTCGTCGACGCGCAGCGTCCACCGATCGCTGAACGGTGCGGCGACATGGAATGCACCGGGCGACGTCTCCCCTACGTTGCGTTCACCGACGCGCATTCCGCTGAACGGTACGCGCGTGACGGCGAGATCGGCGGCCAGCAGGAGTTCGTCACCGGCCTGCGCACTGGCAAGCGACGATTTCTCGTCGAGTACCGACACGAGGGCGAGCGACACCGCGTTCTCGAAGATGACGACGTCGGTCGACGTGTAGATCCGTCGGAAGTCGAGCTGGGCGCTCAGCGCGTCGATCGCGCGTCGGGACTCCCGCTGCGAGGCCTCATTCGGCCGGGTGATCCCGTCACGCAACGGCACGACGACGTACCGCACGGCGAGCGGAGCGAGAAGCCGGCCGACACGCAAGGAGCGCCCCTCGACGAGCGCCCGGACGTCGCGCTCGAGTGCCTCGTCCATGAGAGTGCGTCGCGGCAGGTACTGAGCAGCTGCGGTGAGCGGACCGTCGGCCGCGACACCGAAGGAGAGATGGTCGGTGAGGCGTCGCGACGCGAGCGGCAGCACGCGCGGGTCGCCGAGATACACGACGTTGTGGTCACCCTCGGGGGGATCGTGCGGCAACTGGGCGAGCAGGCTCGCGAGTGTCGTGCGCGGCTGGTCGAACCGACCGTCGGTCGCCGTGACGAGCATCGGCACGACGAGCGGAACGCAGACGACGGCAGCAAGCCAAGCGGCGACGTGACCGGGGCTGAACGCACGCCGGCGCAATCCCTCGAGACCGCGAGCGGCGGCGCCGACGACGAGTGCGAGCGCGAGCGCGACGGGAACTGCGAGAACGAGCGGTTCGGGAACCGCGATCGGCATGCGTCCCGCCTGGGCAAGGGCCGACACGACGAGAGCACATGCACCGACGACGCTCATGCGCGCGACCCACTCGCCGGCGCGACGGTCAACCACGGCAAGAACGAGCGGTACCGCGGCGTAGGCGACGACGACGAACCACCGCCACAAGGCCGAACCCGTACCGAGCGCGAGGAGATCGACGAACCCGTAGGTACCCGGTACCGACGGTGTTCCGACGAAGAATGCCCACGCATCGCCCGTGACGAATCGTCGTGACCACGGAAAGTGCATGACGAGACCGGCGAAGACGACGATGACGAATGCGACCGCCTGGTACGCGGCCCGGTGGAATGCGCCGGCAACGATCGGCCACGACAACAGTGCGCCGCCGGCAACGACGGCGAGCACGACGACGAGCGACGGGGCAAGGAGGATGCCGACCGCACCGACGAGCGCAATCGATCCGACGAGCTGCGTACGACGCGCACCGAGCGCAACGACGTCCGTGTCGTCGGTGCCGCTCCAGCGGCGCGCGAAGTCGACGATCCAGGGAAGCAACGTCCACACGACGAGCGCCTCGGTTCGACCCGCGGCGATCGCCGATGCGGCGACGGGCAATGCAACGTACGCGAGCGCACCGAAGGTGCGGGCGCGCAACGAATCGAAGATTCCACCCAGACGCCACATGCCGATTGCACCGAGCGGCAACGATGCGACAACGACGAGCGAAGAAATCGCATCGATGCGACCGAACAACGCCCCGGCACCGAGTGCAACCGTCGCGAACCACGACGGCACGGTTCCGTCGTCGCCGAATCCGACCGGCGACCATCCGCTCCACACGATGCGCACGACGTCGCTCCACGACTCACCCGGGGCAACGACGGGAACGAAGCGTCCGACGTTGGCGATTCCGTCGAGTGCGACGTCGCGTACGGCGACCAGCCACACGACGATCGCCGCGACCATTGCAAACCCCGCGGCACGCGACGTACGTGGCACCTCACCGGCGAGTGCGCCGGACTCGGCGACGCCCGGATGTTCGGACGTCGACGCTTCGCGCAGAGCGCGTCGATGACGCAACCAGCCCGCCACCCGCGCGCTTCCCCGCACCTGCAACGCGGCAATCTCGCGCGCCCCCACGCGACGCATCGGTGCGACGACCTTGCGCCGGGCACGCACGAGCGGAATCTCGGCGAGCAGGTTCGGCACTGCGCGCAGTGCGGCGACACCGGGACGTGTCGAGCCGGTGAGTGCGCCGACGACGAGATCGACGATGCCCACGACGACGAAGGCGAGCAGTGCACGAACGAGTCGCGAACCGTGCGTCAACGTGACGACGGTACGCAGACGGTTCCGCGCCGCCCGGAATTCGGGATTCGCGATCTGCGATCGTTGCGCGAATCCGCCGCGGTGACGCACGATGCTTGCCGGGTTGACGATGACCCGCGCACCGGCAAGGTGGACACGCCAACAAAACTCGACGTCTTCGCCGAAGAACGGCACCGACGGGGACAGACCACCGAGCTCGCGGAACAAGTCGTTGCGCACGAGGAGGAAAGCCGACGGCACGGCGAACACGTCGCGCACGGCGTCGTGCTGCTCCTGGTCGCGCTCCCCCGGATCGACGACGTCGACGACCTCACCGACACGATCGACGAGCAGACCGACGTGCTGCAGCACGCCCGGGTCGTTCCATTCGACGAGCTTGGGTCCGACGACGGCCGCGTTCGAACGGAACGCCTCTTCGACGAGACGGCGCACGGCATCGGGTGCGGGGGCAACGTCGTCATGGACGATGCAGAAGAACCCTGCATCCCCCTCGACGAGTGCCGGAACCTGGTTGACGAGCGGGGCAAAACCGGGATTCCCCTCGACGGTGCGCACGGTTGCCCGGGGGAACTTGCCGCGCAGCACGTCGTGCACTCGGGCGACGGTCGTTCCCGTGACGAGGAAGAGGTGGCGCAGGTTCGGATAGTCCTGGTTGGCGAGAGCATCGATCACTTCGCCGAACCACGGACCCGGTTCGTGCACGACCATCGCCACGACGACGGGCGGAGCCTCACTGTGCCCCACGGGCAATTGCTGGGCGTCGGACACGACGGAGAGAGCCTACCGATGCCATAGCCTCGGGGCGCTTGTCCGACGTCGATCCTGCACCGCTGCGCACGTCACGTGCCGCTCTGCCGAGTGGAAGCGCGACGATCGGAATCGGTCTGCTCGTCGGCGGAGTTTCGATCTACGCGTTCTTCCGACTCGGACAGGACGCGCTCGGCGTCGACGGATTCAAACCGATCACTTCGCTGTGGTTCGTGCTCTTCGCTCTCGTGCCCGGATTCCTCCTGCCGATCGAACAGGAAATCAGCCGCGCGATCGCGCACCGTCGTGCACTCGGTGACGGCATCGGTCCGGTGCTGCGGCGCGTCGCACCGCTCGTCATCGGAATCACCGTCGGCCTGCTCGTCATCGTCGCACTGCTCGCGCGACCGCTGACCAACGACCTCTTCGAAGGATCCACCGTCGTCACGATCGGTTTGTTCGTCGCCCTGCTGTCGTACGCCCCGTTCTATTTCGCCCGCGGCGTGTGCTCGGGCAAGGGACACTTCCGCACGTACAGTGCGATGATCGCACTCGACGGCGCACTGCGCGTCGCCGGTGCCGCGGTGCTGCTCGTCATCGGCATCTCGCGTCCCGGGCCGTACGCGCTCATGGTCGCGGTGACACCGTTGCTCATCGTCGTCGCCGTCGCGGCGACGGGACGCCTCTCCGCGGGTCCGGGCACCCCGGCGACGTGGAGCGAACTCGCACCGAACCTCGGCTGGTTGCTGCTCGGCTCGCTGTTCGCCGCGGCCCTCGTCAACGCCGGTCCGCTCACCGTCGACATCCTCGGCACGACGGCACCACCCGACACCGTCACCCGCTTCGGCAACGCCGTGCTGCTCGCGCGCGTCCCGCTGTTCCTCTTCCAGGCGGTGCAAGCGGCAATGCTGCCGCGACTCACCCGACTGGCGACGCTCGGCGATGCCGGCGAGTTCCGCGACGTGCTGCGCCGACTCATCCTTCTCGTTGCCGGCGTCGGCGTCGTCGGCGTCGTCGGCGCGTTCGCCGTCGGTCCGTGGGTGCTCGAGTTGGTGTACGGCGGCGGCATCGACCGGCGCACGCTCACGTTGCTCGCGTTGTCGAGTGCGATCTACATGCTCGCCCAGGCCTTTGCGCAGTCGGTGCTCGCACTGTCGGGACACCGCATGGTCGCGCTCGGATGGACGATGAGCTTCGTCGTCTTCGTCGTCACCGCCGCGTGGTCGAGCGACGATCTCTACCTGCGCGTGGAAATCGCCCTGCTGTCGAGTGCGGCGATGGCCTTCGTCTT
>JBIIDI010000141.1:0-3932 GCA_044238425.1 Ilumatobacteraceae bacterium | reverse complement strand
AACGGTTTCGTCGCTGCGGCGTCGATGACGCTCCACACGTCGAGTCCCATCGCATGACACAACTGGGCGAGTTCGTTGACGAGGGCGATGTTCACCGCACGGTAGGTGTTTTCGAGCAACTTCGACAATTCGGCGACCGAGGGGTTCTCCACGGTGCGTACAAGCTCGGGGTCGTCCATGAGGGCCTCGAGCAGCGTCTTGCTCAGTGCGGTGCATCGTGAGGTGAGACCTCCGACGACCTTCGGCGTGTTGCGCACGTTCCACGTGGCGTTGCCCGGATCGACCCGCTCGGGAGAGAACGCGAGATGGAAGTCGACACCCGCCGTCAACCCCGTCGTTTCAAGAAGGGGCTTGACGAATTCCGTCGTCGTGCCCGGATACGTCGTTGATTGCAGGATGACGAGCATCCCCGCACGCAGAACCGATGCGACGGTGCGCGTTGCCGACTCGACGTAACTGAGGTCGGGGGTCTTCGCCTTGTCGAACGGCGTCGGTACGCAGATGAAAATGACGTCGGCAACCGACAAATCCGCCGCCGTTGACGTGGCCGTGAACTGCCCCTTCGCGCGCAACGCGGCAATACGAGCGTCGGGCACGTCGTCAATGTGACTGCGGCCGGCGTTCAAGCCGTCAACGACTCGCGACGACACGTCGAAACCGATGACTTCGAATCCGACCTCGGCGAACGAGGTGGCCAACGGAAGCCCGACGTAACCGAGCCCGATGACGGCGACCGTCGCACGTTTGTCGGCAAGCCGATCGGCGAGCGTGGAGGAGCCCGAGGACGTCATGATGTCAACCGTGGGCGAGGGGGGACTTGAACCCCCACGTCCTTGCGAACACTGGCACCTGAAGCCAGCGCGTCTGCCATTTCGCCACTCGCCCGAGTAGGAAGACCTGTCACGCTAGCAATGCGATCAGCGCGCCCCAACGGGCGAGTCGGTTGGTCGGTCCGTGCGCATCAACCACAGGGCGCCGTACACGACGAGAGCCCCTGCTGCGAGCAGTGCCACAGTGGACAACAAGTGAAACCCGAACGCGCGGCGAATGAATCCCGAGGAGAAACCGGCTAGTCCGCCGCAGAAACTCATGAGCAAGTCGGCGGTGCCCTGCACCGCGACACGTTCCTTTTCGGGCACCGAATCGACGAGCAAGCTCGATCCTCCGATGAGTCCGAAGTTCCACCCCACCCCGAGCAACCACAACGACGGGAACAACAACCATTCGATGTCGCCCGACAACGCAGCGATGGCGAGCGAGGCAACGAGGACGATACCCGCAACGAGAATCGACTGCAGTCGGCCGTACGCGTCGGTGAACTTTCCGATGAGCGGACTGAATGCGTACATTCCGGCGATGTGCAGGGACACGACGTACGCGGAAATGCCCTCGTGACCGTGCAACTTGAGATGCACCGGCGTCATCGTCATCACCGCAACCATCGTCGCCTGCGAGATGATCATTGCCGTCACGGCGAGCCGCCCGCGCGGTGAAGTCCAAATGAGTGCGATCACTTGGCGAATCGGCGGACGAAGTGCCGGCGTCGCACCGACGGCACCGCTGGCGACGAGCGGATCGGGTCGCAACCGCAACGTCGTGTTGAGAGCGGCGAGCGAGAGAAACACTGCGGAGAACAACCACGGCCCCGCGTACTTGTGCAACCCGAACCATTCGGTTCCCGCCCATTGTGCGGGCCCGATGAGCAACGGTCCGAACACGGCCCCGAACGTCGAGGCGAAGACGACGCGACTCATCGCCGATCCACGCGTCGTCGGTGTGGCGAGGTCGGTGGCGGCGTACCGGGCAAGCAGGTTCGCCGCCTGGCCGTTGCCGAAGAGAAACAAGCCGGCAATAAAGACGGGAAGGAACATCAGTTGCACCCCGACCGCGGCGATCGCGCAGCCGAGTGTGGCGAGCAGATATCCGCGAGCAAGACCGGCACGACGACCTTTGCGTGCCATCACCCGGGCGAGCATCTGTGCCATGAACGCGGTGCCGATCGTCGATGTGGCGGTGGCGATGCCGCCCCACGGTGTCGTCTCGCCGAGGATCTCCTGCACGACGAACGCACCGACCGTGACGGACGAGCCGAGGGCCGCGGCACCGACGATCTGACCCCCGACGAGCACACCGAGAGTGCGACGTTGCAATCGCTCGCGTTCCTGCGGGTCGATGACGACGACGTCAGTGTTGCGAGTCACTTCGACCACGTTAGGCGGTGCTCGAAGAACGAATTCGGACAACGACGGGAGCCGTAGAATTGCACCGTGCCGTTGCGTGCGTATCCCACAGCGGTGAAGCCCCTGCACATCGGGCGTCAGCTCCTCGCGGTCATGGACGAATCGGCCCGGGACGGCGACGGGGCGGCGGCAAGCGACTACACGGTGACGATGCACCCCCGGGACGTTGCGGCATGGAAGGACGTTGCCCGTGACATCGAGCGGGAACTGTGCGAGGCGGGAAACCTTCATGCCGAGCGGGAGGGGTACCGCATGTCCTCCCCCGTGCGGGTCGTGTTGCGCGAAGACGAGCATCTGCGCCGTGGTCGTTTCGAAGTGGGATTCGGCATGACCGGCAGCGGTGCGCAGCACGGCTCGGGCCGGGGTGGCTCCGCGGAACGTGTCGTGCATGCCGACGAGCCGCGCGGCGACGGTGCCGTACGAGCGAACGTGACTGACGGTGCGGACGAATCGGTAACCGTCGTGTCAACCCCCGCGTCGATGGCGACCGCGCCTTCGGTTGCGACGACGAGCGTCACCTGCGCGCTCGTGTTGCCCGACGGCTCGCGTCACGTGCTCGAAACCGAGCGGGTGACGGTCGGTCGACAGAGCACGTGTTCGATCGTCATCAAGGACACGAACGTCTCGCGCGAGCATGCACAATTCCGTCGCGGGCGCGACGGTTGGACGGTGCGTGATCTCGGCAGCACCAACGGAACGAAGATCAACGGCGTGCGCGTCGAGGGTGAGCAACTGCTCGCCAACGGTGACGTCGTGCTCGTCGGTTCCATTCCCGTGCGCTTCGAGATCGCATGACGTCGGGAGCCGATGTGCGACTCGTGTGGGGTGCGGCGAGCGACGTCGGGCGCATCCGACAGCAGAACGAGGATTCCTACATCGCCGATCCGCGACTCTTCGTCGTCGCCGACGGCATGGGGGGACACAATGCCGGTGAGGTGGCGAGCGCCATCGCCGTGCGCACGATGCTCGACGCTGCCGGTGACGGTTTCACCGATCACGACACATTCGTCGCCGCGGTACGTGCGGCGAACGCGGCGATCCATGACGCTGCCGACGGACTTAGCGAGCAGCGCGGCATGGGAACGACACTCACCGCCGTCGCACCCCTCCGGCTCGCCGCCGGGGAACCACCGGCTCTGTCGATCACCAACGTCGGCGATTCCCGGACGTACGTGTTCCGTGACGGTGAGCTGCGCCAGCTGAGCGTCGACCACTCCTACGTCCAGGAACTGCTCAGCGAGGGTCTCGTCACCGCCGAAGAGGCCCGCGTTCACCCGCGCCGCAACATCGTCACCCGTGCCCTCGGTATCGACGGTTCGGTGTCGCCCGATGCGTGGGTGATTCCCCTCGTCGTCGGCGACCGCTTCCTGCTCTGCTCCGACGGTCTCGTCGACGAAGTGACCGATGCCGACATCGCCGCCGTGCTGCGCACCGTGGCGGATCCGAACCGTGCAGCGAGCGAACTCGTCGCCGCAGCCAACCGCAACGGCGGCCGCGACAACGTCACCGTCATCGTCGTCGACGTGCACTCGGCCGATTCACCCGCACCGGCACCCGTCGTTATGCCGACGTCTCCCGAACCACTTGCCGGAGTCGCAACGGCGTCCCCCGCGCCGCGCCGGCGTCGTGCCCGCCGCATCTCCGTCGTCGCGGTCGTGCTCGCTGTCGTCATCGTCGCGACGATCGTCGGTG
>JBIIDI010000140.1:0-3935 GCA_044238425.1 Ilumatobacteraceae bacterium | reverse complement strand
CTCGTCGGTGAACCGACCGACGAGGTACTCGCAGTAATCGGCACCGTAACCGCCGGGCATGAGCTCGTCCATGCACAGACGCAGACCGACGGTGACGTCCTTGCCGATGTGACTGCGGATCGATTCGACCACCTCGCGCAGGAAGCGACGCCTGTTCTCGGGTGTACCGCCGTAGTCGTCGGTGCGCCGGTTCGTCTTCGGCGAGAGGAAGTACTGCACGAGGTCGTCGTGGTTGGCATGGACCTCGACGATGTCCGCACCTGCGTCGACGGCGATCTTCGCCGACTCGCCGTATTCGCGCACGAGCCAGGCGATTTCGTCGGTGTCGACGGCGTGGGGAATTCGCCAGTCGCCGTGACCGCTCTGTTCCTGCGACGGCGCGAGCGGCTTGCCGCCCTGCATGACGATCTGAGCGGTTCCCTTGCCGCCCGCGTGATGAATGTCCGCCATCATCTCGGCCATTCGCGCGGCGAACTTCGGGTGGCGGAACAGTCCCGGTCCGTATGCACCGAGTCCGCTCGGCTCGAACCCCGGCGGAAGCGGGTTGCGCAGGTACAGCGGTCCGCCACCGACCCACTCGATTCCACCCTCGACTCGCGCGACGTAGTACTGCTTGTACGCGGCGAATTCCTTGTCGCTGCCGACCATGTTTCCCGAGCCGTGCGGCGGAACGATGATCCGGTGCGTGAAGTCGTGCCGACCGATCGTGATCGGTTGGAACAAGGCGTCGTGGGAGTTTCCGCTCACGCTGTCGTCTTCCTCGCTTGGTGCGACTCGTTCGTCGCGTTCACTTCTTCGAAATCTTGCGCTGCAGTGCCTCGAGCCGCTCGCGGAACCACGGCTGACGCGTGCTCCACAATTGCGGTTCCTGCTCGGCGTCGACGGCCAGTGCGTGCGACGGCAACTGACCGATCTCGCGCAGCGTCTTTTTCACCGCAGCCGACAACTCCTTGGGCGTCGTTGCGGCGCGCGCGGCCATCGTCTGCGCCGCGGCGAGCAATTCATCGTCCGGCACGCACTTCCAGGCGAGACCCGCGGCGACGGCCGCGTCACCGTCGAGCACCTCACCGAACAACACCGTTGCCGCGGCTGTTTGCGCACCGGCGATGCGCAACTGCATCCACGTGTTGCCGCCACCGGGATGAATGCCGAGCTGCAGGAATCGCGAGTCGAAGCGTGCCGACTTGCCGGCGATGCGCACGTCGCAACCGAGCGCAAGATTCATGCCGGCACCCACCGCCGGACCGTTGACGGCGGCGAGAGTCGGCAACGGACTCCAGGCAATGCGCAGGAAGCCCTGGTAGATGCCCATGAGACGCTCCTTCGTCGCCTCGGCGAGATTGCCGAGGTTCGCACCGGCGCAGAAAGCGGGAGCGGCACCGGTGACGACGACGGCACCGACTTTCGGGTTCGCCTCGGCTTCGTCCATCGCCGCGGTGATCTCGGCGACCATTTCGGCGGTCATCGTGTTGCGTTCCGCGGGATTGTTCAGGGTGAGCGTGGCGACGCCGTCGGTGACGTCAACGAGAAGCTTCGACATAGAAAGACCATTGTTTCACATCACTAGTCTGACGGCGTGCTCGACCACGTCTTCACCGACGCGATCGGCGCCCTGCGCGAGGCGTTCGACAAGGCTTTTCTCGAGCGCCAGGCCTTCGAAGAGCACTTGCAGTCCGACGTACTGCTCGGTGACCTCGTGTGGACGACGAGTTACGGACTTCCCGGCGAGGGTCAACCTCCCCGCGTCGTCGCCCACGTCACCTTTACATGGCCGTCGTGGAGCCAGGCGACGTATCGCGCGTGGTACGTCGAGGAGACGTTCCACGAATCACCGGTCATCGAACTCGAGGTCGTGTTTCGCGTGCAGCGTCTCGTCTCCGCACCCGACACGGCGCTCATTACCGCGGCAGTGGCGCCGACGAGTCCGTCACTCGGCGGTGACGCGCTCGTGCGCGACAGCGTGACGATCGAACAGGTGACGTCGTCGGACATCCGACAACCGACGCAGCACGGCGCCGAACTTGCGTACCACGGTGTGTATGCGCTTGCCGAGGCGACTCTTGCCGACGGTACGAACTCGCTGCTCGACGAACACTTCGGCGCCCTGGGCGGATGGGTGGCGTCGACTCTCGTCAAACTCGGTGACTTGTCACTCGCGTACCACCCGACGCAGGAAAGCAGCGAGTAGCGGTTAACGCGACAGGCGCTCGGGCACGAGCGTCGACAGCTGCACGAGCGGACGCGGACCGACGTGCCCGATCACCTCGGTTGCGGCGATCGTCGCCATCAGCCCGCAGTCGGCGAGCGAGGCTCCGCGGGCGAAGCCGACGAGGAAACCAGCGGCGTACATGTCACCCGCACCCGTTGCGTCGACGACTCGATCGATGTCGATCGGTGGCACTTCGACGTACTCGTCGGGAGTGATGACGACCGAACCGAGGTGACTGCGCGTGACCGCAGCGAGACGACAGTCGCGGCGCAACATCAGCACGGCTTCGTCGAATGACGACGTTTCGTACAACGAGCACAACTCATGCTCGTTCGCAAAGAGGATGTCGACTTCGTCGCGCACGAGGTCGAGGAAGTCGGCGCGGTGCCGCTCGACGCAGAAAGAATCGGACAGAGTGAGTGCGACGCGACGCCGTGCGTCGTGGGCGTACTGGGCTGCAACGCGGAACGCTTCTTTCGCATCGTCCTTGTCGAAGAGATATCCCTCGAGAAAAACGACTGCGGCCGACTGCACCGCTTCGCGGGAAATATCGGCCGGGGTGAGCACGGCCCCGGCGCCGAGGAAGGTGTTCATCGTGCGCTGCCCGTCGGGCGTGACGGCGATGACGCAGCGTCCGGTCGGCTCGTCATGATCGAACGGCGCGGGGAAAAACTTCACCCCGGCGCGCCGGAGATCCGCCGCAAACACCCGCCCGAGCTCGTCGTCGGCAATCTTGCCGATGAAACCCGCCCGGGCCCCGAAACTCGCCATTCCGTGGCTGGTATTGGCTGCCGATCCACCACTGGCCTGGATGCACTCCCCGATTCGCGAGTGCAGGAAATCGGACCTTTGCGCGTCGACGAGCATCATCGACGCCTTGACCATGCCGTGGGCGGTCAGGAACGTTTCGTCCACCGCCGCGATGACGTCGACCATGGCGTTGCCAATGGTCACTGCGTCGAGAGTCGGCTCTCCTGACACGTCGCTGCTCCCCGGTATGCCTGTCCCGATGTGACCGCCGACAACCTAGTCGCCCGAGTGGCTTCGCTAACGTGAGGAGCCCATGGCAACTCCATCAAAGCAACCGGCGGGTCAGGCTCTGCGCAAGGCTCTCGAACGCGCATCACAACAGTCGTCCGAGCAGGTCGCCGAGCGCCTCATTGAGTTGCGAACGAGTCGAGGCTTGTCGCAAGCGCGCCTCGCCGAACTTGCCGGCGTCGATCGCAAGACGATCAACCGCATCGAGAACGGTCACTTCTCGCCGTCGCTCGACACACTCACGCGCTTGAGCGTCGTGCTGAAATGCCGCCTCGCCGACTTTTTGAAGTCGACGACGTCGTCGCGCCGCTAGTTCACAACCAGCCGTCGGCAAGGCCGACGATGGCTCGCTGGCACAAATCTGCTGCACCGAGAACACTCTGTTTGCTATGCGAGCAATCGCCCCTGGTCGTTGTCGTCGCGGGGCGCTCAATCATCGTAAAGAGTTCACGTACCTGGGAAGGTCGCGCCGGTGGCGGCGACTCGAGCGCGTCGACGAGGAGCGGCAACGCAACGGCCGTCACGGTACGACCGGCATCCCTGTACGGGGGAAAACGCACAAAGTCGGACACCGACGTCGTGAGCAGAACGTCGTGCCATGGTGAACCGTCGATTCGCGGACGAGGCGGAAACACGAGACGGCGCTGCGAGACGAACGGGTCGTACACCGGCAACAATCCACCCGATG
>JBIIDI010000035.1:0-13826 GCA_044238425.1 Ilumatobacteraceae bacterium | reverse complement strand
TTCTCGCAATCATCGTGTTCGTCGTCGAATTGTCGCGGCGCACCGGAGTCAACGGAAAAATCGCCGCAGTCGTTGTGCTCGTCTTTGCACTTCTCACCGACCTGAACTTCGAGTCGTTCAGCATGGTGTTCTCGTACATGTGGCTGCTGGGCTTCGTCATCATTGCCATCCGATTTCTCGACGAGGGTCTCACCCGCGTCACGTGGCTCGGACCACTTTTGGCAGCAGGATCGTTCGGGGCGAAAAGCAGCAATGCGCCGCTGATCGTCGCGGTCGTCGGATGCGTGGTCGTCGTCGCGTGGTGGCGTGACAAACGATCGTTGTGGCAACCGCTGGTTTTCGGCGTTGCACATGCCGCCGGACTACTCGTCGTTTTCGAGCGGCTGTACCTCCGCTCCGCGTACTCGGAGGGCATCGAGCTGGGAACGATCGGCATCGCCCGCGACATCTTCGGTGACATCAAGACTCTGACGCCAACCCGCATACTCATCGCATCGGCGATAGTTCTCGTCAACTTGGTCGCCGTCCACGTCGCCGGTGTGCTCTCCAGCGCGCGCGACGTCGACGGCAGGCGATCTGCTGCAACAATCGTTGCCACCGGAGCGTTACTCGGGTCGCTCCCGTTCCTCGCCCTTACCTGGAGCGGCGACTACGAGCAGGAGGAGTACTTCCTGCATGCGATGTCAGCACTGACGAGTGTCGTCGTTGGTGCCGTACTCGTGCGTTTCGCATCCCGTCAACGACCCGGCCGTATCTGGGGTGTCGGCATCGTCTCCTCTGCGGCGCTGTGGTGGTGGATGACCGCTCCGCGCACGAACGAGGGTACGTACACCGCGGTGTTTCTCCGCGTGATCGCCGATACACCGGCGACATGGTTCGTTGCCGTCACGGGACTCGTGTACCTCGTCGCAATAATCGTTCGGTCGAGTAGTTACGCAACGATCGGCGCCTGGGTGCTCCCGATGCTGTTCGTCGCGACGGTGGTGCCGCTCAATCAACGCTGGTTCCTGCGTTACGACGACTTCTTGCGCGAGATTCGTGAGCCGGGACACGAGGAATTCATGCTCGGCAGACGCGACGTCATCGATGGCGCGCTGCTCGTGCGCGACAACACCCCCGAAGACGCCGTCATCGCATCGAACCACTTCTGCGAGCGACCGATCTGCCCGCTCGCCGACTACGGTCCGCACCGACCGGACTGGAAGCGTGGTGGCGAAGCGATGACCCTTACGGTGTACTCGCAGCGCCGCTTCTGGGTGAACGGGTACGGATTTCTCTGGCAGAACGTCGAACCCCCGGTCGACATCCGCCGTCGTATCGCCGATTCGCTGTCTTCAACCACCTTGCCGACAGCGATCAACTTCTTCGTGCTTGATCGAACCATGCCACGACCCCGGAGCGGCGCCCTGTACACCGTCCGCGAAACGGTTCGATTCAGGCTCGCCGCGTATCCAAGCGGACAACGATGAACCCCGAGTTTTCGTGAACAACCTCGCCCACCCGGGAGTAGTCGCGTACCGTCGTTGAACGCTTGTCGACCACGAAGTAGCTGACGTCGAGTTCGCGCAGACGGGCCAGTGTGGCGGCGCCGGGATCGTCGGCGAACTGCGTTGAGGCGTCGATCCGATCGGCGAGCAGTTCGGGCGGGACGCCGGCGGTGAGTAGGTACGTTGGCGACTGCACAAGGAACCGTCGATTCGAGTAGATGACGAGGAAGAAATCCGATCCTCCGTATCCGGTCGGGGTGCGACCGAGCTGGAACCCGTCTCCCATCAGGGAGACGTCCCTCGCAAACCAGTCGGAACCGGTGCACTGCTCTCCACAAAAGTGGTTGCTCGCAATCACGGCATCAACGGGAAGGTTAGTTCTGAGCCATTCTCCGACGTCGCGCTGATCAGCGCGCCCAACTGCAATTGCCGACTCGGAATCCTTCAAATCAGGTCCCTTGGACAATCGGTCGACGTTCATTACTGAAACGCTCACCGCAATCATGACGCTCAGCGTGACAGCAGACGACATCAGAGATGCGGGTCGGTAAATCTTGCTGCGACGCATGCGAAGAATTGCGGCGGCTGCGAATACGATGACGAACGCCGGAATCCAATACGCATACAGCAGGGATCGGATGACCACCTCGCGGTCGGTTCCACCGTTGACAAAGGGGCGCAGGCGCTCAATTCCCAGTCCGATGAGGCAGGAAGTTCCCAGAAACCCGAGTAGCTGAAAACGCCGCGCCCTTCTTTCCAATGTGTCGGCCATGACGCAAAGCATCGGAACATAGAGAACGTAGATACCCGACGTTACGAAGTACCCGATCGAGAAGTTTCCGGAGGCGACAGCAAGGAGGCATACGTAAGGAATCGACGGAAGGGAAAACCACAGCAAGCGATCGTCGAAATCAAGTGACACGCGCCGTCGAAACAGAAAGACGGCCGCGACCGGCGGCAAGATGAATGCAGACGTCACGAGCAGCGACGCAAGAATTCCTCCCGGTCCGTAGCCAAGCTGCTGCAAGTCAGCGGTTCTCTCCCGAGCAAAGCCGAAGACCACCGACGTATTCGCCTGACGTGAGGTGCGAGAGTTGAGCAACTGCGTCAACACGTATGCGCCCACCGAAAAGACGACACCAAAGCCGAGTGCGGACCTCTGCCAACGATCCGAGTCGCGTTGCAAGTGGGCAATTATCACGACGGATGCCGCTCCGAGCACGGCTGGAGGAGCTGCCGACACTTTCGTCAATGCCAGCGAGAGACCGAGCAAGACCCCCAAAGCGATACCAAATGCGGGCTGCGCCTTCACGATGGGCCCAGTCAGCAGCCACATCAGCATGATCAGTTGCGCCATCCCGAAAACATGACTGGGAGAGGTATAGGAGTAGTCAAACAAGAGTGGCAGGCAGCCGGCAACGAGAAAACGTACGGGATATGAGACGTTCTTCAGACGTCCCAACAGTGACCATACGGTGACACTGAGAAGCACGGCGCAGAGGACCGGTGCGACCCTTGCAAGAATCACGAATTCCTGCGCGTGGAGGATCGAGCCGAGGCCTGCGGTCCATGCATAGGTGAGAAAGTGATACTGGTATCCCAGAGTTGCGTTGGCACCAAGAACGTCGTTTGGGCCGAAAGCGATCGTTGTCTGTCCGATTGCTTCGAACCACTGATGATCGTTGGTAACGAACCACCAGTACTGCGTGCGCGACACGACAGCAAGAACGACGATTGCCACGCCAACGCATCCAAGGACGATACGCAACGTCCGATTCGCCCGGCTGAACAATCCCAACGCGATGGCACAAGCTCCGACAAACGCAACATTGGCCCATCGAAAGTCCCTTCCCAAGTACAAGAACGACACGCCAATGACGCCAACCACGGACTTAGACGAAGTCGTCGATGGCCACTGACCTCGGTGCGGGATGAGACTGCCCCTGTTTCTAAGCGACCCAATTGCAAGTGCACCGATGAGAATTGCACCCGTCGTCAGTTGCCACGGGATGAACGGCTGAAGAAGAAGTGAAGCACCCACCTGAAGAGCGATGCCAACGATCACAGCAGCCGCACTGAAACCGAGAACGTCGACGCTGCCGCGGCCGACGACTCGCTCGAGGAGACAGCGTCCGAGCAACCAGTAGGCGACGACCGCAAGAGTTGAACCCGCGGATACCACGCCACCTGCATCCATCAGCAAAAACAGGGCGCCTACTCCGGCGAGGAGGAGCGGCAGCACCCGGGAGTCAGTCGGCATCACTGATGATCAACTGTCCGAAGTGTTTCGACTCGGTTCGCCATTCACCTCACGCCCCACCGACACGATCACGACGAGCAAGACAACTGCTGCGGAGAGTGCCACCAAAAGTACCCACCACGGGGAACTCGACCGCGAAGAATCGAGGTCGTCACGGTAGCTACTCACGACGCCATCGAATGCATCCGGATCAGCGGCGAAATTCCAGACCACATCAACGTCGCCGAGAAAAGCTTGCAAGTCATTTCCCGTACCGACGATCCAATCGTTGCATGCAGGGGCCAACGCTGCACCGCCCGAGTTGAGAGTTGTCGAACCCGATGTCACGGACACTGCCCCATTCGCCTTGAGCACGATCAATGCATCTCGAGTTCCCTGCCAAGTCTGCCTCGCGATGAAGATTCGACGAAAGCCGTTGCGCGTCCTTACACCCATGCGCAACAAGTGGTTTTCGCTGCGCTGAAACTCGACGAACATCCCCTCTTCTCCGCCGGCCGTCTGTATCACACCTTGATCCACTTCCACGTTGGTGAAGTGCATTCGGAGAAACAGAGCAAGTGACCCACCTTTGGCAAGCTGACTACATGCACCGGTGAGGTCCCCCACCATGCTCGCTGCACCGCGGGATTGCGCGCGGGAACCGTCAAGCGCGGGTTGCGGTACCGATCGACCCAATTCCAACGAGTTGACACCGAGAGTCCATGACACGGGTATGGCAAGGGCAACGATGCCGATGCAGACGAGTGCCCGAGCCGACCTCATGTCGGAACCAATTCCGTTTCCGACGAGAAAGGCGAACCGACCAATCGGGAAGCCGCAAACAGGAAAACGGCAAAGAACGCAGAACCGATGAGAATCACGTGATTCGGGCCAACCGGTACCCGATCCCACCACCACGATTCCGTCGTGACATCCAGAAAGCCAATGGACGGATGCGACCCGACTACGAACCGCTCCACGTAGGCATGGAGAGCAAGAGCATGAAAAACTCCGAGCAACACGAGCATCGTTCTTCGCAGAGATGGCTGGTCGAAGAACTGGATTCCTGCGCGCGACTGGTGCACGAGAAGTCCGACCAATGCAGCAAACAGTGGCGTCACGTACCGGCCCGGCAAAGTGAACAGATCCAGTTCGATATTGGTGTAATAGAGAATCGATAAAAGAATCACGAGCAGCTGTACAACTGCAGTCAGCACCTGAACGCGGCCGGCACGCACGAGCGCAAAGGCACACACTCCTCCCAAAATTAACGGGCCGACGGTCGGCCCGAAACTGGGTATCGGAATGTCGTCCGTCGCCATACCGCCACCGCCAAACACTTCGACAATGACCGAGGGGAAGTGGAACAGCCAGCTGGTGAACCAGGTCAATACATCGGGTCCGTCCGGGTTGAGGGCAGATGTGTTCACTCCGGTCACCCACCTGCGAATGCTCAGCGGCCAAAGCGGCAGTTGAGTTGCGGCGACCACAACGATCAACCCACCGATCAACAGACGACCGTTGCGCATCGGGCGCAGACGGGTGATGACAAGTGGCAGCAAAGCCAAACCGGACAAGTACACGAAGTACGGCCCACCCTCCCAGCGACTGGAAGTGGCGAGAAGCAGTCCAAGCAACCAGAGTCCCCCTCCCCACAGGCGCCGCGTACCTGCCCTCGGTTCCACGATGACCAGCACGAGCGCCCATCCCGTTGAGAGAGCCACGATGGACCAACTTTGATGATGCGTGGACGATAGAAGCGACAGGTGAAGCGGTCCGAGAAACAGAAGCAGGGAAACGAGATACGCCGAACGAAGTCGACCCCTCGTGATCAGGGCAGTTCCAACCAGCATCGTCGCCGCGAGGACGGAGTTGAGCAGACGAATTCGCAGCACGCTCGATTCGGCATCGTTCGACACAAACAACGACGCAAACGAGTAATAGCCCGGGGGATATGCCCCACGCACTATGACAGTCTCCGAGGTAGTCGGAGAATCGGAGCACTTCGCCGGTCGATCAGGTTGACCCAGGAAACAGACGTAACTTGGCACCGCATATCGGACACGCAGCTCGCTATTTCCTTCGTCCTTGACATCGAGACATGCACCGTTGACGGCATCGTCGGGACACCAGATGAATCCGTAGTGAAAACGCTCGTCGGGACCGGATGCCGGCGGAGAACCCAACGCCCACGTAAAGAGCGTGACAAACAGCGAAATTCCGCCGGCCAGAATCAGGATGATCTGACGCCACCGTGCAACTACGGAGACGTTCATCGCGCTCTCAGCGTAGTTGTCGACGTCGAGCCAAATCACCCGACTTGCCATGGACGCTCGGGCGAGTTCGCTACCCTCGTAGTCGGGCGTCGACACAAACGGCAACGCATCACATGGGGGCGCATCTCGGTGAATCCGACTTTTCGTGAGATCATCGAACACACACCGCTGACGCCGTCGGCGCATCTGTCCCGACGGTGGGGCGGTTCGGTCATCCTCAAGGCGGAGAACCTCCAGCGCACGGGTTCGTTCAAGATTCGCGGCGCATTGAACAAGGTGCTGTCACTCGGCGATGCTGCCCGTACCGGGGTGGTGGCGGGCAGTGCGGGCAACCACGCGCAAGCTCTTGCCTACGCGGCAAAGACCGTCGGTGTGCCGTGCGAGATCTTCGTGCCGCGTGGCGCCTCGCTCGTGAAGATGGCGGCGTGCCGCGGCTACGGCGCAACCGTTACCGAGGTGGGCGACAGTCTTGACGTTGCCGTCGAGCGTGCGCTCGCCCGTGCAGCCGACACCGGAATGAACTTTTGTCATCCCTACGACGACGACGCGGTGGTGCGCGGCCAGTCGACGCTCGGCGAGGAACTCCTCCACGACGTCGACGACCTCGGCCAGGTCGTCGTGCCCCTCGGCGGTGGCGGACTGCTCGCCGGAACTGCGATGGCCGTGAAGCAGCGCTACCCGTCGACGCGCGTCATCGGCGTGCAGGTGGCAGCGTGCGCTCCCTACGTCACCGGCATCGTTCCCGAGGGACCGGTCGCGACACTTGCGGACGGCATCGCAGTGAAGATTCCGGGACGCATCACCGAGCCGCTCATCCGCCGTTACGTCGACGACATCGTCGTCGTCGACGAGGACTCGGTTGCCGAAGCGATGATGCTGCTCCTTGAACGCGGCAAGCTCCTCGTCGAAGGTGCGGGTGCAGTCGGCGTGTCGGCGCTCCTCACCGGTGCCGTCACTCCCCCGTCGTCGGGCCATACCGTCGTCGTGCTCTCCGGCGGAAACATGGACCTCGGCCTGCTCACCGGTCTCGTGCGCCGCCACGAGACGAATCTCGGTCGTCGGGCGATCGTCTTCGCGCGGATCAGCGATCAACCCGGCGGACTCTCGCGGCTGCTCACGATCATCGCCGGTGCCGGTGCGAACATCATCGAGGTGGAACACGTACGCGAAGGAGTCGATCTCGGCGTGCGGGAAACCGGGGTGCAAATCATCCTTGAAGTCCGTGGACACGACCACCTCGAGCAGGTCATCGCCGCGGCAGCCGGCTCCGGGTACACGCTCGGCGCGCCCGGATTTCTGTCGCGCGCGGCGAGCGGCACGGTCCCCCGCTGACGCACAAACACGCCGTGGCGCGCCCGATCATCCTCCTGCCGTCGAAGCGAACGACGGATGCACGGGGCGTTCGCGGGCCGAGCTACTCCAACGGCCGTCTCTACATCGAGGCCGTCGAGCGTGCCGGTGGCCTCGTGCTGCAAGTGCCCCCGACGACCCTGACCGACGATGACGCGCGAATCCTCGTCGGCAACGCACAGGGTTTGCTCGTCCAGGGCGGCGGCGACGTCAACCCGATCCGCTACGGACAGTCGCCACATCCGACGAGCGGAGGCATCGACGACGCTCACGACGACGTCGAAATCGCCCTCGTTCGCGCAGCGATGGCCGCAGACATCCCCGTTCTCGGAATCTGCCGCGGCATGCAGGTGGTCAACGTCGCGCTCGGTGGAACGCTCCGCCAGGATCATTCGCTCGCCGGCATCGATCCGTCGACGCACACCGATACGTACCACGACGTCATCGTCGACTCCGACTCGCTGCTCGCAAAGGCACTCGGCACGACACGGCCGTCACGCTGCCACTCCTGGCACCACCAGGCAGTTGCGACACTCGGAGATGATGTGCGTGCCGTCGCCTCGGCACCGGACGGCACGATCGAGGCCATCGAACACGGTCGCAAAGCTTGGGTCGTCGGCGTGCAGTGGCACCCGGAGGACGACGCCGCGTCAACCCCCGACCAGCAACGACTGTTCGACGCGTTCGTTTCGGGCGCGCGTTAGCGCGACAGGGTCGCGAAGAGCTCGGCCGAGTCGAGCAGCAGCGCCGGGAACACTCCGAGCACGAGCGTCGCCGCGACGCTGACGGCGATCGTCACCGTCGTTGCGAACGGCACCTTCATCGTCGAGGAGTCCTGCGGTTCGGCGAGCCACATGCTCACCATGATCCGCAGGTACAGGTAGGCGGCGACGACGGCAGCGATCATCGCGGCGACGGCGAGAACGTAACTCTCGGTCGCAACCGCTGCACGAATGACACCGAACTTGGCAACGAATCCCGAGGTGAGCGGAACTCCCGCCTGCGCAAGGAGCAGAACCGTCATGGCAAGCGCCAGTGCAGGGCGACGCTTTGACAGGCCACGGAAATCCTCGAGTGACGACCCGCCACGATCACCGGAGACGACTGCGGTGACCGCGAACGTACCGACGACGAGCACCGAGTACAGCATGACGTAGACGAGTACGGCCGACGTCCCTTCGCCGGCATTCGCCGAACCGACGCGTCCCGCCGCTTCGAGGCCGACGAGCATGAAACCGGCGTGGCTGATCGACGAATACGCGAGCATTCGCTTCACGTTCGTTTGCACGACGGCGAGCACCGAGCCGACGACGAGGGTGAGAACCGCAACGGCGAACACCACAGGACGCCAATCGTCGGCGCGACTCGGGAACGCCACGACGAACAGTCGCACCATGGCAACGACCGCGGCAACTTTGCCGACCGACGCCATGAGACCGGTGACGTGGGTCGGTGCACCCTCGTACACGTCGGGAGTCCATGACTGGAAGGGCACGAGAGCGACCTTGAACGCAAAACCGACGAACAGCAACGCGACACCGACGAGGAGCAGAAGATCGTTGCGCGGCACCGACACCTCGGAGCCGAGCATCGACCCGATTCCGCTGATGAGAGTCTCCCCCGTCGCCCCGTACACCAGGGCGATTCCGTAGAGAAGGAACGCCGACGCGAAACCGCCGAGGAGGAAGTACTTGAGACCCGACTCCTGGCTGGATGCCCGACGACGGTTGCTCGCTGCGAGCACGTACAGCGACAGGCTGAGCGTCTCGATGCCGAGGAACGAGATGAGGAGGTCGTTCGACACGACCATCATCCCGGCGCCGATCGCCGCAGTGAGGTACAGCGCGTACGTCTCCGGGCCGTCAACGCCGTTGCGCGCGAGCACGTCGGAGGTGACGAGCGCGCTGAGCAATACGGCGAGACAGATCGCCATCATCGCCCACCAGCCGAAACGGTCGAGGGCGAGGGAATCCTTCATCAGCTTCAGGTTGCTCTCGCCACCGATATCGGCGACCCGCAGCGCAAGCAGCGTGATCGCCGCACCGGCGGTCACCGCGGTGACGGCGGCATAGAGACCCTTCGGCCAGCGCGGCGTGAGGGAGCCGACGCCGATGAGCACGAGCGCACCGGCGAGCAGCACGATGAACGGGCTGAGCGAGTACCAATCGACGAGGGGCGTCTCGAATGCGTTGACGTCCATGATCTACTCCCCCTGCGCCGTCGTCGCCGCGGTGCGTTGCTCGACGTGCTCGAGAACCGACATGATGCTCGGTTCGATGCGCGACAGCATCGGCTTCGGATACAGACCCGTAAAGACGATGGCGACGACGAACGCGCCGAGCAACAACCCTTCACGCAGGCGCAACTCGGGGAACGTCGAGTTCGCCTCGTCGGGCTCGCCGTGGAACACCCGCTGGTACGCCCACAGGAGGTACAACGCGGCGAGGATGACGCCCGTCGTTCCGACGATCACCCACCAGCGCGCCGTGTCGAACGATCCGATGAGGATGAGGAACTCGCCGACGAACCCGTTCAACCCCGGCACTCCGATCGACGACAGCATGACGATCATGAAAAATCCCGCGAAGATCGGGGCTACCTTCTGCAGGCCGCGAAGCTCGGCGATCTGGCGCGTATGGCGACGCTCGTAGATCATGCCGACGAGCAGGAACAACGCTCCGGTCGACACGCCGTGGTTCACCATCTGCATGACGCCACCCGACAACGCCTCGGGAGTCAGTGCGAAGGTGCCGAGGACGATGAACCCGAGGTGCGCAACGCTCGAGTACGCAACGAGCCGCTTGAGATCCGTTTGCATCGTCGCCGCGATTGCGCCGTAGATGATGCCGACGACTGCGAGCGTGTAGATGGCGGGACGGGCCCACAACGAAGCCTCGGGAAACAGGTACACACCGAACCGCAGCAATCCGTACGTGCCCATCTTCAGCAGCACACCGGCGAGGATGACCGACCCCGCGGTCGGCGCCTGGGTGTGGGCATCAGGCAGCCACGTGTGCACGGGAAAGAGCGGAACCTTCACGGCGAACGCGATCGCGAGAGCGACGAACAGCCACCGTCCGGTGGTCACCGAGAAATTCGCCGACTCGGCGAGGGTGACGAGGTCGAACGTGATGCCGCCGGTCGACGAGCGGGCAAGGAACGCAGTGGCGACGACTCCGACGAGCATGAACGCCGATCCGGCCATCGTGTACAGGAAGAACTTCGTCGCGGCGTACACGCGCTGGTCGTAACCCCAGCCACCGATGAGGAAGTACATGGGCACGAGGACGATCTCGAAGAAGATGAAGAACAGGAAGAGGTCGAGGCTGACGAACGAACCCATGACGCCCGCCTCGAGGAGGAGCAACCACGCGAGGTACGGACGCTCGTCATGGTGCGGATCGACGCCGGCGATGACGAGGGGGAAGAGCAGTCCGGTGAGTACGACGAGGAACAACGAAATGCCATCGACTCCCACGTTCCAGGAGATGCCCCACATGGGGATCCACTCGTGACGCGAGGTGAACTGGAAGCCCGCATCGGCCGAATCGAACGACGTGAGCATCCACAGGGACAGCGCACCCGTCGCGACGCTGCCGACGAGCGCGACGAGTTTCGTCCATTCCGCCCGGAACCGACCGAACACGAGAATCGCGATACTCGTGACGACCGGTACCGCAATGAGCGACGTGAGTATCGGGAACCCGAGCGAGGACGACGAAGCTGCGGCGAACATCACGCACCACCCATCACGCCGCGCAGCACGAACCACGCGACGACGAGCACCGCACCGATGCCGACGATGAGCGCGTACGCACGCACGTAGCCCGATTGCGCTTTGCGCAAGGGTGACGACACGCCGCGCACGACGGATGCGGTGGCGTTCACAGCACCGTCAACGACGCGCGCGTCGAACGTCGTGATCGCCCGGAAGAAAGCCGCACCGGGTCCGCCGACGACGCGAGCGACTCCGGCGTCGTAATTCCACGCCCGTTCGAGGATCGCCGGTTCGATGACCTTCAGTCGACCCCTCGCGTACGTGAGCAACGCAAGTCCGATTCCCGTCGCTGCGACGACGATGGCGACGACGAGCAGCAGATACTTGTTCTCGTACGCCCACGTACCGCTGATGCTGCGTTCCGATCCCTCGATGACCGGCTCGAGCCAGTGCTCGAGGAAGTGGAGGCTCTTGCTGAACGGAAGTTGCAGTGCGCCGCCGACGACCGACAGCACTGCGAGCACGACGAGCGGGAACAACATGATCTTCGGGCTTTCGTGCGGCACGAAGTCACCGTGCGCACCGTGCTCGGCGTGGGCATCGTTCCACCGTGCCTTGCCGAAGAACACGAGGATCACCTGACGCGTCATGTAGAAGGCGGTGAGAAGCGCAGTCACCATGCCGACGGCATAGAGGAACCGGTTGTTCGCGTACACGTACAAGAGGATCTCGTCCTTCGACCAGAACCCGGCGAAGGGCGGGACTCCGGCGATCGCCAACCACCCGATGATGAAGGTGCCCGCGGTGACGGGCATGACCGCACGCAACGCACCCATTCGACGCATGTCCTGCTCGTGGTGCATTCCGTGGATGACGGAACCCGACCCGAGGAAGAGAAGTGCCTTGAAGAACGCATGCGTCACCATGTGGAAGATCGCCGCGACGTAGGCACCCGAGCCGATGGCGAGGAACATGAATCCGAGCTGTGACACCGTCGAGTATGCGAGCACCCGCTTGATGTCGTGCTGCGCCACCGCAATGGTTGCGGCGAACAATGCCGTCGCGGCACCGATGACGGCGATCGTCATCGGCACCCACTCGTACGAGGCGGCCACGACCGGGCCGACGCGGGTCATGAGGAAGACGCCGGCCGTCACCATCGTCGCTGCGTGAATGAGCGCCGATACCGGGGTCGGACCCTCCATAGCGTCGGGCAACCAGAGGTACAACGGCAACTGCGCGCTCTTGCCGCACGCTCCGACGAAGAGCAACAGGGCGATTGCCGAGATTGCGGTCGACGAGATGGCACCGTCGTGCGCGGCCTCGTTGATCGCCGAGTACGACAACGAACCGACCGCCGAAAATGCGATGAACATCGCCACCATCACGCCCCAGTCACCGATGCGGTTCGTGACGAATGCCTTCTTTCCCGCCACTGCTGCGCTCTCGCGGGTGTGCCAGAAAGAGATGAGGAAGTACGAGCACGCACCGACGCCCTCCCACCCGAGGAAGGTGACGAGGAGGTTCTCGCCGAGGACGAGAAGGAGCATCGAGAGAACGAAGAGATTGAGGTAGAGGAAGAACTTCGGGAACTTGGGATCGCCGTGCATGTACCCGATCGCATACAGGTGGATGAGCGAGCCGATGCCGGTGATGAACAAGGCCATCGTCACGCTCAACGGATCGGCGATGAATGCGAGATCCACTTTCAGCGAGCCGACGGGAATCCACTCGAAGAGACTGACGACCGTCGAACGCTCTTCGGCGGGCCGGCCGAGGAGATCGAAGTACACGGCGACTGCCGACACGAAGGATCCGGCGGTTGCGAGCGTCGCCACCCAGCCGGCCGCCGGCTCGCCGAGTCGCCGCCCGAACACGAGGATGACGAGCGCACCGAGCAGCGGCAGGGCGGGCAACAACCACACGAGATCGGCCATGGTCCTAACCCTTCAGCTCCGCGAGATCGTCGGCGGTGAACGTCGTCCGGTTGCGCATGATGGCAACGACGATTCCGAGTCCCACGACCACCTCGGCAGCGGCGACGACGAGGACGAACAACACGATGCTCTGGCCGTCGATGTCGAGCAGACGCTTCGACAGCGCCACGAACGACAGGTTCACCGCGTTGAGCATGAGTTCGATGCACATGAACATGACGAGCGGGTTGCGTCGCACGAGAACACCGACGGTTCCGATCGTGAAGAGCAGCGCGGAGAGAACGAGGTACCAGGTGGTCGTCGGTGTCATGAGGGCTCCCCCGTTCCCGCGCGGCGACGTCGCGCCAAGAGAACGGTTCCGACCACCGCAACGACGAGAAGGACGGACGTGAGCTCGAATGCGACCACGTAATCCCCGAACACGGAACGCGCCAGTTGGGCGATGTTCGCATCACCGTTCTCCGCCTCGACTTGCGTGGCGAGGCCGCGTCCGCGAACCGCGAGCACGTCACTGCCGCGGATCACCGCCGTGAGCAACAGTGCGAGAAGACCGGCTCCGACGACCGCGGCGAGCGAACGCTGCGCCACGAGCGGTTCGGTGCGCAGGTCCTCCGCCCGGTCGACACCGAGCAGCATGATGACGAAGAGGAACAGCACGACGATTGCGCCGGCGTACACGATCACCTGCACGGCGGCGAGAAAGTGTGCTTCCTGCGCGACGAAGAGCACCGCGACGCCGAAGAGGGTGAGAACGAGCGACAGCGCCGCATGCACCGGGTTACGCCGCACGATGACGCCGACCGCACCGACGAGGCACAT
>JBIIDI010000034.1:0-13865 GCA_044238425.1 Ilumatobacteraceae bacterium | reverse complement strand
ACTCGCTGCGCGCGACGTCGCCCGGTTGCGCGCAGTGCTCCCGCAGCAACTGTCCATCGCCTTTCCGTTCACCGTCCGCGAAATCGTCGCGATGGGTCGCAATCCTTGGCTCGACGACCGCGACGACGCCGTCGTTGCAGCGGCGATGCAGCGCCTCGACGTCACCCATCTCGCGGAACGCACCTACCCGACGCTGTCGGTGGGCGAACAGGCGCGTACGTCACTCGCCCGGGTGCTCGCCCAGGAAACCCCGCTGCTGCTCCTCGACGAGCCGACGGCGGCCCTCGATATCGGTCAGCAGGAGAAGATGCTCACGATCACCCGCGGTCTCGTCAGCGAAGGACACGCCGTCGTTGCCGTTCTTCATGACCTCAACGTCGCTCGCCGTCACGCCGACAAGGTGCTCGTCATTCACGCCGGACGCAGCGTGGCGTACGGAACGCCGGACGACGTTCTCGTTGCCGAGCGGTTGTCGAACGTGTACGACCATCCGATTCGCGTCATCGAAACGCGCGACGGCACTCCGTACATCACTCCGGGCGAATAACGGAATCGACCCGCATCACGCGGGGATGGTCATCCGAAATGTAGCTATGTGACCGCTCAGGCGGGAACGACGACCACCGGGCACTCGGCGTGGTGCACGACCTGCTGTGCAACCGAACCGAGCAGCAGCCCGAGGAATCCGCCGTGACCGCGGCGTCCGATGACGAGCAGATCAACCCGCTTGCTCGCGTCGAGCAGTGCAGTGGCGGGTGCACCGCGCACGATCTTGTACGTCACCTTGACGACACCGGCTCCGCCGGCTTGCTTCACGACTTCGTCGAGCAGTTTGTGCGCCGATGCCGTCATCTCGTCGGCGGCGGGAAGCATGGCGACACCCATCGGATCGATGATCGGCGGGAAGTCCCACGAGTAGATGAGCTCGACCGTCGAGCCGTGTGCGGCGGCTTCCTTCAGCGCCCACTTCAGGGCGCCGACCGAATTCTCCGATCCATCCGTTCCAACGGCGAGTGTCGCAGTCATGGGCAGTCCTTCCCTTTCTTCCGGTACTCCGGTACCCGCCCCGAGCGTACTCCAGCATCAAAGGACGCACGTTCGTCACATGTCCGCGAGAATGGCCACCAAACATCAACGCTCCGTTCGCACCGGAGACGACTGTTCGTCGCACCTGACGAGCGGCCGCACAGGGTGCCGGCGATACTCTGAGAACATGACCCGTCGAATGGCATTACTTGTTTCCGTCGCCGCACTCGTCATTGCTGCTTGCTCCGGCGGCGGATCGGGTCCGAGCACCGAAGGGCTTTCCGAATCCGCACTGCGCGGTCTCGAGCTCTCACAAGCGAAGGGCTGTGCGTCGTGCCACGGATCCGACTTCGGCGGCGGCACCGGTCCGACGTGGCAGGGCATCATGGGCACGACGGTCGCGCTGCGCGGCGGCTCGTCGGTCGTCGTTGACCGGGACTACCTCGTCGAGTCGATCGTCAACCCCGATGCGAAGAAGCGCGTCGGCTACGCGGCACAAATGCCCATGGTGAACCTCACCGACGATGAGGTGGCGGCCATCGTCGACTACATCGAAGCACTGTCGCAATAGCAACTCTCACGTTTCTCGGTGCAGCGGGCACCGTCACGGGCTCGCGGTACTTGGTTGAAACGTCGTCGGCGAGGGTGCTCGTCGATTGCGGAATGTTCCAGGGACGGCGCGAGGAACGCCAGCGCAATTGGACCCGCTTTCCCGTCGATCCGTCGACGATCGACGCCGTCGTGCTTACCCACGCCCACATCGATCATTCGGGTTGGCTGCCGCGTCTCATCAACGAGGGGTTTGCGGGCGCGGTGCACTGCACACCGGGAACCGCCGAGCTGCTCGACCTGCTGCTGCCCGATGCGGCACATCTGCAGGAGGAAGAGGCCCGCTACGCGAACAAGAAGGGTTCGTCGCGGCACTCGCCGGCGCTCCCGTTGTTCACCGCCCACGATGCGCAGCGCGCCCTCGACGCGGTGAGAACCGCCGCACTTCATACTCCGACGAACGTCGCACCCGGCTGCGACGTGACGTTTCGGCGCGCGGGGCACATCCTCGGTGCCGCATCCGTACTCATGACCGTCGACGACCATGGTGCGCGTCGACGTCTCTTCTTCTCGGGCGACGTCGGTCGACCGAATGACAACGTCATGTTGCCTCCCGAACCGGTTCCCGCCGCCGACCACATCGTCACCGAGTCGACGTACGGTGACCGCAACCACGAGCCAATCGACGTCGAAGCAACGCTCGCCGACGTCGTCGGGCGAACGATCGCCCGGGGAGGCTCGGTGCTCATTCCCGTTTTCGCCGTCGGCCGCGCCCAGGCCGTTCTGCACGCACTGGGCAATCTGCGAACCTCGGGCAGGATCCCCCGCGTGCCCGTCGTGCTCAACAGTCCCATGGCGATCGATGCCACCGAGCTGTACACCCGGCACCGCTCCGAGCACCGCCTCACGGCCGAGCAGTGTGCACGAATGTGGACGGAGGTCGAGTACACCCGCAGCGTGGAGGAATCGATCACGTTGACACGACGGCGGGAACCGATGATCATCCTGTCGGCGAGCGGGATGGCGACGGGCGGTCGCGTACTGCATCATCTGATGCAGCTGGCACCGGACGCACGAAACACGGTCATGTTCGTCGGCTACCAGGCCGCGGGCACCCGCGGTCACGCGCTCGTCAACGGCGCGAAGACCGTGCGCGTCTACGGGGAGGACGTGCCCCTCAATGCGGAGATCGTGCACCTTGATGCACTGTCTGCGCATGCCGATCGTGACGAATTGCTCGCATGGCTCGGATCGTGTCCCGAAGCTCCAAGTCATACATGGGTCGTGCACGGCGAACCCGATGCGGCAGCGGCATTTGCCGACACGATTCATGCCCGCCTCGGTTGGAGTACGCATGTACCGTCTCTGGGCGAGAGCGTTACCCTCTAACTCGTATGGCAGAGATCTCCAACAAGTTCGCCGTTGTCACCATCACCCACGATGAAGCCCGCGTGTGGGCGACGGGGACGTCACCGGGTTCCGCACCCGAAAAGATCGTTCCACCGAGCCGCGCGAACGTGCACCATCACGTGCGGCGCGGCCAGGACCATCACATGCACCGCATCCACGAGTTCGACGGCGAGTTCCTTGAATCTGTGTCGCGCGCCATTGCCGACGCCGGAACGATCCTCCTCATCGGTCACGGAAAGGGCAAGACCGACTCTCTCGTCGCGCTCGTGCAGCACCTCGAGCGCAAGCACCCGGCGACGGCGCACAAAGTGATCGGTGCGTTGCATGCCGACATTCCGGCTATGTCCGAGGGGGAAGTTCTCAAGCTCGCACGCGAGTGGTTCGCCGCGCACCCGCGCTGAACAACCCACCGGCTGCCCGTCGCACGGGCGTACACGTCAGCGCATTCAGTTGACGATGGCGATGCTCGTCGCCCGCGAGGCGTCTTCCACCGAACCGAGGTCGGTGACGTTGGCAAACCCCGCCGCCGTCATCTGCTCGGCAGCAATCGCCGAGCGGCGTCCGCTGCGGCAGTACACGATGTACGAAGCATTCGGATCGAGCGATGCGAGAGCGCCCTGTAACGAGCCGTCCTCGACGTTGAGGTTTACCGCCCCGTCGAGGTGACCGCCGGCGAATTCCTCAGCCGTACGAACGTCAATGATTACGGAATCGGCCACGTTGATCACCGCCTGTGTATCGCTACTGGAACATGCCGATGCGCCGGCTGCACCACCGACAAGTAATGCAGCCATGAGAACCTGCGAGACGCGTCGAATCATGGGCGCTACCCTACCGAGCACATGGCCTCACAACCTTATGCATACGTTGCCGGTCCGCTGTTCGATGAAGGTGAGCGATGGTTCATCGAATCGATCGACGAACTCGTGCGCCGGGCCGGTTTCGACACTTTTCTTCCGCACCGCGACAATCCGCCGAAGACCGCGGACAACGTGCAACTCATCTACGAGAACGATCGCTCGGCGATCGATCGCTGCGACATCGTCGTTGCGAATCTCAACGGCATCACGACCGATGACGGCACCGCGTGGGAACTCGGCTATGCGTACGCACTGGGCAAGTACTCGATCGGGTGGTTCTCCGATTGGCGGGGCCGGTTCCACAATCCGAACGAGGTCGTCAACCTCATGATCCAGTGTTCACTGAACGAACTCGTCGGCACGACCGATGAACTGCAGCGATCACTCGACGCGTGGTTGTCACGGCGCTAGGCACTGCGTCTCACCACTGACGGGGGTCCGCGAACTGCGCAACATGCCGGCCACGGTGAGTACCGCCCGTGCGTGCATGAGTGCATCACCGCCGCGCAGTGTCGGACCCAGTTCGACGACGAAAGCCATCGAGTCGGGAACCCGGTTGCGCTGCCACGTTGCCGCGACACCGGTGTACGTGCCGCCCGTGATCGTTCGCATCGGCAACTTCGTGAGCTGCGCGTATCGCTCGCGAATGAGACCCTCGACGCCGACCCCCGGCGCAACGAGATTGAGATCCTGGTGGTACCAAATCGCCAGTTGCGGACGCACCGTGCGGATCAACCGCACCATCTCGCGAGTCTCGACTTCGGAGGCCGCCCGCGGACCGGAGTACTGCCAGTAGCCCCGCTTGCCCATGCGGGACCAGCGATACGGAAAGTTGCGGTTGAGATCGACACCGTTGGCGTTGCCGCGCACCTGTGCCGCCGTTCCGTCGGGATTCATTGTCGGCACGATCCACAGGTCGATGCCGTCGGGAACGTCGATCGTGCGCAACTCGTCGACGATCTGCAGCCCCGCGTCTTCGTCACCGTGGATGACACCGACGACCATCACCCTCACTCCGCCGGGCGTGCCACGACGGATGACGTCGAGCGGACGCCCCTGTGTGCTGCGCGCAAACGTGCAGCTCTGCCCGATCGGAAGGGCATCTGCGACTCCCGTCGATGCCGCAAGCATCGTCGCGACAGCAACCACCAGCGCGAACGACGTGCGACGCCGGGAGGTGCACCGGCTCCGATCAGGCGTTCGGTTCGTCGAGCGAACGAACGTGGTACTCACTGCGTGTCGCCCAGCGCCGACTCCACTGCAAGCTGTCCGAAACAGAACGCATCGGAGAGATTCGCTCCGTCGGCGGGATACAGCATCCCGAGCACCTGACCGAGCTCACCCGCGGCGTACAAACCGGGAATCGCCTCACCCCACGGATTGAGTACCCGACCGCCCGCGTCACGGCGCGGACCGCCGGACGTGTTCGATCCACCGGGATACAACGGCACGCAGTAGTACGGCGGGTTCTTCAGTTCGATCATCGTGTCGACCGGCCGACCCTGCCAATCGACTCCGGCGCGACATGCGTCGTTGTATCGCGCGATCGTTGCCGCGGCCGCTTCGGGATTCGGCATTCCCGCCGCACGGGCCGCCTCCTCGATCGTCGTTCCTCGACCGATCCAACCACGCTCGATTTCGCGGGAGTTGTCCGCGCTCCAGTCGTACAGGCCGACGCGTACGGCGCCGATGTGCGACAAGGTCAGCGGACCCGCGAGGCGCCGTGTCTCGTCGAAGAACCAGTAACTCGGCACGCGCGGGTACTCCGCTTTCTCCGAATCGAAGTGCAGCATCTCGTAGTAGAAGCCGTGCAGCAACTGCGCCTGCATCTTCTCGTTCGCGTAACGCTCACCGTGTTTGTCGGTGATGACGTAGCCCGGTGGGTCGATGGCGATGATGAAGTTCAACCATTCGTCCCCGAGCGGAAAGTGGCCGATCGCTCTACCGATCATCTGGTTCATGTGCCACATGTCGGCACCGACTTGCTGCGCCATCTTCACACCGTCGCCCGTGTTGCCCGGGTTTCCGTAGAAGTGCACGGGCCACGCCCGCAGATGGTTGAGCTTCAGTTGGTCGTCGTATTCGAATCCGCCGCACGCAAGGACGACTCCGTGACGAGCACCGATCGTCTCGGTTCCCGACGACGTGGCGATTTCGACACCCGTCACCCGACCCGCATCGGTGACGAGGCGGCGCACCGGTGCGTCGTATCGAACCGGGATTCCGGCGCGCTCGACGGCGGCAGCGAGAGCGTCGAACAACATCACTCCGCCCCCGGCACTCGGATCGAGGCGAAACGTCGCACCTCCCGATTGGTACACGCCGATCGACTCGGCACCGTCGAACTCCGGATGCTCAGCACCGTTCACCTTGTCGAAGCTGAGCCCCGTGTGTTCGGTGAGCCACGCGAGCAGGTCGTTGGCTCGCCGAGCCCACGCCGCCGAGACGTCCCTCGGTGTCATCGCCCCCGCGCAGCGGTCGAGGTACTCGGTTGCCGCCGCTGCATCGTTGACCGCCATGACGAGTCCGCCCGACATGCGCGTGCTCGGGGTGTGTCGTCGACGGGCCTGCTTCTCGACGATGACGACCGACGAACCGAGTTCGTGGGCGCGCAACGCAGCAGCCGCACCTGCGCCACCGAAACCGATGACGACGACATCGACGAGATCGGGACCGTCCCCCACGTCGCTCAGTCTGGCAAACGAAGAACGTCGCCCGCGGAGTCGGTGAACGATCGGTCAGTTGATGGCGATGCCTGCGGTGCATTACGGTCGACGCATGACGACCGACGTTCTCGGGCGCGACCTGCCCCAGTGGTTCCGCGAACTCGAACACCTCTCCACTTTCGGCGAAATCGACGAGGTCCTGCGGTCCCCGAAGTTCGTGCAGGGCCAGCACCGCCAGTCGCTCATGTTCCTCGGCGACACGATTCTCCTCATCGACGGTGAGGCGCACTTCGAGCGTCGCCGCATGGAGTCGGAACTCTTCGACCGCTCTGCGCTGCAGTACTACGAGGGCCGTTCACTGCGACCGGTCATCGATCGCATCATGTCCGACCTGCGTTACGACGCCGACGGTGTCGCGCGCGCCGACCTCGTCGACGTCACCCGCACCGCGCTGTACCGCATCTCGGCAAACGTCACGGGCATCGACGGCATCGACGAAGCCGAATCAACGCAGACGTTCGTCGAGTGGGTGAACCTGCTCGGAGAGGCGGCAACCGTGCAGTGGTCGACGCGTCCGAAAGACGTCGTCATCGCCGAGGGTCTCGAGATTCGCCGACAGTTCTTCGACCGCTTCCTCGGACCGTCGATCGAGCGCCGCCGCGCGCTCCTCGCCGACTTCACCGCCGGACGAATCGGCAAGGAAGACCTCCCCCGCGACGTTCTCATGACCCTGCTCATGAAGACGAACGGCACGTTCGATCCCGACATGCTCGTGCGCGAAGCGACGCTGTATCTCATCGCATCGACGCGTACGACTCTGCACGCCGTTCCGCACACGTTCCACCACCTCAACGAATGGGCCGCGGCGAACGGACGCGGCGTCGAGTCGCTCGCCGACACGACGCTGTTGCGTGCCGCGGCGAGCGAGGCACTTCGCTTGCACCCACCCTCGCCCGCGCTCGTGCGCCAGGCAGTCGAGGACGTCACGTTGCAGTCCGGTCGGTCATTCACGGCCGGTCAGTTCGTCGGGCTGCTCTTCGGCCCCGGCAACAAGGACACCGCCGTGTTCGGTGCCGATGCACTCGAGTTCGACCCGTTCCGTTCGCTCCCCGAACGGGTGAAGGGTTGGGGGCTGTCGTTCGGCGGCGGCGAACACCTGTGCATCGGGCGCAGCCTCGTCACCGGTCTCGCCTCTCCGAAGCCCGACGAGACGACGAACGGCACGATCGTGAGCATCCTGTCGCGCCTGTACGAGCGCGGCGCGCGACCCGACACCACGTCGGAGCCGCAACGCATTGCGACGAGTCTCTACGACGCGTACGTCACGTACCCGATCGTGCTCGGGCGCCCCGTCGCGAACTGAACGCCGACTAGTCGGCTTGCTTCACCCCGGGTCGGGGCAGCAGGCGAATCATCATCTGCATGAGACCACCGTCGACTTCAATGTTCTGCCCGTTGACGTACGACGAGGCGTCGCTGGCAAGGAATGCCATCAACGCCGCCGCTTCGTGCGCCAGACCGATGCGCCGACTCGCGGTCATCGACTTGCGCTTCTCGAGCGCATCGGTGTCGGTCATGAACCGGGCACTCATCGGCGTCATCACCATGCCGGGACTCACGCAGTTCGAACGCACGCCGCGCGAGCCCCACTCGACGGCGAGTTGACGGGCGAGAACGATGACCCCCGCCTTCGTCGCCGCGTACGCGCCGGCCGCGGGTTCGGGCACGGTTCCGGCCACCGATGACACGCCGATGATGCTCCCCGAGCCCTGCGCAAGCATGTGCCGGCCGAAGTGCTTCGCGCAGAGGAACACGCCGCGCAGGTTGATTGCGCACACGCGTTCCCACTCGTCGAGAGGGAGCTCCTCGAGCGGCGTCCAGCTGATGACACCGGCGTTGTTCACGAGCACGTCGGTGGGTCCGAGCGTCGTCGCAACCTCGTGGGCCGCGGCGGTCACCGCATCCTCCGACGAGACGTCGCAGTCGATGTAGATGGCGTCGCCCCCGTCGGCGCGAATCGCGGCGGCAACGGCCTCGCCGACCTCCGGCTGAACGTCGAGAATCGCCACCTTCGAACCGAGTCCGGCGAACACGTGTGCAGCGACCTCGCCGATTCCCTGCGCCGCACCGGTGATGACCGACACCTTGCCGGTGAGGTCGAACGACGGCAGTTGGTGCGCGGCCATCAGACGACCACCGGCTTGCCGATCCACGGCGTGATCGGACCTTCGTCGCGCACCGTGTACTCGGTCGGCAAGTAGTCGACGAGGTCGAGCGAGGCGGCGAGACGACCGAAGCCGACGCACAGGGCGACGTTCATTCCGAGTTCGATGATCTCGGGCTCGCTGAAGTACTGCTTCAGTCCCGCGATGACGGCGTCGTCGATCGAGAGGTGGTTGGTGGCGAAGCGGTCGGCGTAATCGAGGGCCGCCTTCTCCGAAGCGGTGAGGTCGTCGGCCGTTTGCGGACTCGACAGCTGACACACCAAGCCTTCGTCGACTTCGTTGCCCTCAGTATCGCGGTACCGAATGGCCATGCACGAGCGGCACTGGTTGTGGAAGGCGATCCGCAGGCGAACGAGCTCGATGAGTCGACGCGGCAGCAGACCCTCCGCGCGCAAGGTGCCGGTGAACCGCGCGTATGCGGCGGCGATGTCGGGCACCTGCGCGTACACACCGATCGGTCCGAGTTCGAGCTGCGTCTTGTTCGGCGCGTCGACGACGGAGCGCAACGGCTCGGCCACGTCGTTCGGAGCCACGAACTTCAACCGTGCCATCTCATCCCCCTTGTCGCCATCCCCCGATGGTTCCCGTATGAAGTCGTATACGTATAAATGACGTGCGAAGCGTTGGTCAGTCGACCAGAAGGATCGCCCGCGCGGGGCAGAGAACCTCGGCCTCGCGTGCGGCATCCTCGAGATGCGCAGGAACCGTCCCGGTCTTCACGTTGACGACCGCTCCGCCGAGTTCGAACAGATCCGGCGCGACCCGCACGCAGTATCCCGTCCCCTGGCACGCAGCCTCATCGATCGACACCTTCACGCTGTCCCCCGCAACTTTCGTGGTCCTTGATTGACGACTTCATCGAGACGTTACCATCGTCACATCGTGCGGGCAACGGCTCGCGGCGACGAGGACAGCGGGAGGATTGCGATGAGCAAGCGCATGGACGACAAGGTCGTCGTCATTACCGGGGCGGGATCGGGCATCGGTCGTCAGACCGCCGTGCGCTGCGCCGAACAGGGTGCGGCCGTGACGTGTGCCGACATCAACGACTCGGGTGCACGCGAGACCGCCGAGGCGATCACGAAGACGGGTGGCAAGGCAATAGCGGTGAAGATCGACGTCACCTCACCAACCGACAGTGCCGCAATGGCGAAGGCGACCCTCGATGCCTTCGGTCGCATCGACGCGGTTTTCGCCAACGCCGGTGTCACCGGTGAGGGCACCGTGGCCGACACGCCGCTCGACGCATGGAACAAGGTGATTGCCATCAACCTCACCGGCGTGTACCTCACGTGCCAGGCGGTGCTTCCCGCGATGATCAAGCAGCGCAACGGTGCCATCGTCGCCACGGCGAGCGTCGCAGGAATCTCCGGCGTACCGAGCACCGCGTCGTACAGCGCCGCAAAGGCCGGGGTCGTCGGACTCGTGCGCCAGATGGCCGCCGACTTCTCGCAGTACAACATCCGCGCCAACGCCATTTGCCCGGGCACCGTGCCCACACCGCTCGTCGTCAGCGCGTACGAGCAGCGCGGCTTCATCAAGGACAACGATGTCGACGGTGCTTTCAAACAGGCGAGCGAGCGGTTCCCGATGAACCGCGTCGGCAAGATTGACGATCCGGCGCTGCTCACGTTGTTCCTGCTCAGCGACGAGTCGTCGTGGCTGACGGGTCAGGCGATCGCCATTGACGGCGGTCTCACGCAGGTGGCGTGGAAGCCGGGGCGCTGAGCCTCAGGAATTCCACAGGTCGCGAAACTGCGACCACGCGCCGCCTTCGGCGCTCGCGCCGCCGTCCATGACGAGCACGTGTCCGGTGACGTACGCCGCCGACTGACTGCACAAGAATGCGACGATGTCGGCGACCTCGCCGACGGTGCCCAGTCGGCCAACCGGGGTTCCGCTCACCATCGCGGCACGCGCCTCGTCGTCGCCGCGGAAGTAGGCGTCGAGGGAATCGGTATCGATCGCACCGGGCAGAACCGCGTTGACGGTGCATCCACGCGGCGCGAGTTCGACCGCCCACGAACGCGTGAGTGATTCGAGTGCGGCCTTTGCCGCACCGAGCGCGCCGTGCCCCGCTTGCGCGAAGCGCGCATCGAGACCGCTCACGGCAACGATCCGCCCCGACTCGCGCAACAGCGGCAGCATTCGCGACACCATCTGGTGGTAGCTGAGGACCACCGCGGAGAGCGTGCGCTCGAGGTGGCGGCGCTGGGTGTCGACCATCGTCGCGAACTTCGTTGCCGCTGCGCTCGCGACGAGAACGTCGAGGCGACCGAACTCCTCCGTCACCGCATCGAACATCGCGTCGATGTCGGTTTCCGAGCCGATGTCGGCAGCGACCGTCATCACACGTGCGCCCCGTGCACGCAGCCGTTGCGCAACCTCCTCGGCCGGACCCGACGACGACCGGTAATGCACGACGCAATCGTGGGAGTCGGCGAGGCGTTCGACGATCGCCCGACCGATTCCCCGCGACGATCCGGTCACCAGGGCAACGGGTCGCTGGCTCACCCCATGAACTGTAAGCGACACCCGACGCCCCTTGCCGTCCTGCGCGCTCCCGCCTGCGACCACTGCAACCACGAGGGGTACGATCGTCGCAGCCACAGCACGTGCCGACTCGAGGGGGCGAAGCACAACATGCCGAGCGTCGCACTCACCGACGAATTTTGGGCCGCGTGCCGCAATCGCGTGCTCGTGCGCCCGGTGTGCGGCGACTGCGGTACGAACTTCTTCACCCCTCAGTGGTGCTGTCCGTCGTGCCACTCCGAATCGTGGTCGTACGTACCGAGCAACGGTCTCGGCACCGTCTATTCCTTCACCGTCGTGCACCGCGCACCGACCGAGGACTTCGCCACTCCGTACGTGCTCGCCGTCGTGCAGATGGACGAGGGATGGAATCTCATGACCCGCATCGTCAGCGACGATACGGACGGCGACGATACGGACGGCGACGATGCGGACGGCGACGATGCGGACGGCGAATACATCGGGCGGCGTGTCGAGGTGGCATTCACCGCCGACCCCCGCGACGAATCCCGGCTACTGCCCACTTTCACCTTGAGGAGAGATCAATGAACCTTGGAGTTGCCGTTTCACGCGAGGCGCGTCGTCGCCCCGACGCACTTGCGCTGTTCTCCACCGAGTACCGCTGCACGTACTCCGAACTCGACGATCGCACCAACCGCCTCGCCCGCTGGCTGCGCGACGAATGCAACGTGTCGACCGGTGACCGACTTGCCGTGTTGCTGCCCAACCGTTGCGAGGTCGTCGAATACCTCGTGGCGGCCCACAAGGCGGCCCTCGTGTACGTCGGGTTGAACTTCCGCATGGACGACAGCGACCTGCGCTCGGTGTTCGAGAATGCCGAGCCCCGTCTGCTCGTCACGTGCGAAGAGTTCCGCGCCACTGCGGGAATGCTGCAGGAAGCGTTCGGGGTTCCGTTCGTCATGATCGAGGACCTCGTCGGCGTGAAGTCGCCGCTGGCGAAGGTGTCGGCCGACCCGCTCGGGCTCTTTCCGGCATCGAGCGACCATGCCTGCATCGTGTACACGAGTGGCACCACGGGTCGCCCGAAGGGAGTGCTGTTCGACCACTCCGCAATGTCGCAGCACGCCACGGTGGCATGCCTCGAGTACGAAATCACACCCGACACGCGGTACCTCATCCAGATTCCGCACAACTCGAGTGTGAACATCACCATCGCACCGTGCCTCATGATGGGTGCGGCGATCGGGTTCCAGGACAGCCGTTCCTTCTCCCCCGACACGTTCGCCTCGGTCGTTGCGCAGTTCGCGGTGACGCACTCGTTCCTCGTCCCCACCCAACTCATGCGCGTGCTCGACCAACTCACCGACGACGACAGGCGCATGTCGACGCTCACCACGCTCGGCTACGGGTCGTCGCCGATCTCGCCCGACCGCTTGCGCGACCTCGTCGCCCGCTACGGCCCCATCTTCCTGCAGTTGTACGGAATGGCCGAGATCGCGTCGATCGGCACCATCCTGCGCAAGGTCGACCACGAGCGGGCGCTCGGTGACAAGCCGGCACTGCTCAACTCGTGCGGTCGGCCGTCGTACGGCGTCGCCGTTCGCGTCGTCGACGACAAGGGCAACGACGTTCCCGTCGGCGAGCGCGGCGAAGTGATCTTCGCCGGCCCGCATGTCATGCTCGGTTACTACAGGGACGAAAAGCGCACGTCGGACGCGTTGTACGACGGGTGGATGCACTCGGGTGACATTGGTGTCTTCGACGACGAGGGCTATCTGTACATCGTCGACCGGTTGAAGAATCTCATCATTCGCGGCGGCCTGAACATCGCGCCCGTCGAGATCGAGAACGTCATCTACCGCCACCCCGGCGTGCTCGAAGTTGCCGTCGTCGGTGCACCCGACGAGGAATGGGGCGAGCGCATCGTCGCCGTCGTTGCCCGCACGACGAACGGCACGGTCACCGAGCAGGAGATCCTCGATCTCTGCCGCCAGAGTGAACTCGCAAGCATCAAGCGTCCGGAAGAGGTGCGTTTCGTCGAGAGTCTCCCGAAGAACGCCGTGGGCAAGATCGACAAGGGCGCCGTTCGCAACCAGTTCTGGACCGGAACGCGACAGGTGTGATCACACGCACATGAGCTCCCCGCTGCACGACATCGCCATCGTCGGCGTCGGTGCCACGAAGATGGCCCGGCGCATCGACAAGCCGACGGTGTCGACGTGCCTCGAGGCGGCACGCATCGCACTCGCCGATGCGGGGCTCGGCATCGACGACGTCGACGGGGTGTGCGCCCGCTGGCCCGGCCCGGGTGGCACGGTGTTCCACCCGGGTTCGCAGGACTGGCTGAAGTTGTTCGGTCACGGCGCGCGATGGGTCGGCGACACGTACCCGCAGGGTGTGCCCGCGGTGCTCGACGCGGCCGCGGCGATCCTCGCCGGTCAGTGCACGACCGTGCTCATCGTCGGCGGACAATCCGGCGTTCTCGGCGGCCCGAACGTGGCGTCGTACACGCGACCCGAGAACGAATTCACCGAATGCTGGGGTGCCTTCACCTCGGCACAGTTCGCCCTCGTTGCGCAGCGGTACATGCATCTGCACGATGTCGACCGCATCGGAATGGCACGGATTGCCGCCGC